>JBDTIC010000238.1:0-10910 GCA_039936595.1 Ginsengibacter sp.
TTACTTGACAGTGCTTATTTAATTGCCCGGCGTACTAATTACCTCGAAGGAATTGCGCAGGCTGCTGAACAATTATCTGATGTGTATGAATTAACAAAAAGGAAAGATTCTTCCTTATTTTATTACCATATCTATCGATCTTCTTATGATTCTATATTTTCAGAAAACAATAAACGAAATACCATCATACAGGAAGCAGACTGGATGATCAAACGTAAGGAAATTGAAAACACCCATTTAAAACAATTATCTGCATTACAGAAAGGTGATATTGTTTTTAAAAACGCATTGTTGTTTACGATTGGTATTTTGTCAATCATCGCGATCATCTCTTTATTTATCATTTATAAGAATACCCAGTCGAAAAAGAAACTCATAGAATCTTCTCTTCAGCAAAAGATAACTGAAATAAAAATGCAGTCGCTTCGGGCCCAGATGAATCCCCATTTTATTTTCAATAGCCTTAACAGTATTGAAAATTTTATTATGCAAAACGATAAGATGGCTGCAAGTGAGTACTTAAATAAGTTTGCAAAACTTATAAGGATCATACTCGACAGCAGCCGCACGGAATTAATTCCTTTCTCAAAAAGTTTGGAGGGGATTAGGTTATATGTTGAACTGGAACAACTACGTTTTAATAATAAGTTCACCTTCAAATTAAATATCGATCCTGAATTATTAAATGGCGATTATAAAATACCTAGTCTATTGGCACAGCCCTACATTGAAAATGCTATTCTGCATGGCATCTCCCACAGCGAATCAGAATCATTATTTCTCAACCTGACTGCAAAACTTGAAAATGACTACATCATCTATTCAATAACAGATAATGGAATAGGACGTGAGCTTTCGAAGGAATACAATGACAGTAACCGTCGGGATCATCAAAGCGTGGGTCTTAAGTTAATTGAAGAGAGAATAAACATTTTTAATCTTCAGCAAAATTCTGAAGGTGGTGTGGCTATTACAGATCTTTATGATGACGATGGCCAGCCGCTTGGAACACGGATAGACATGAAAATTAAAGCGATATAGTATTATTTGATTTCAAAAGATTAATAACCAGGTATGATGCAACAATTAAAAACAATACTGATAGACGATGAGCTGCCAAGCCTCCAAAATCTTCAACATAAATTAAAGGAGTTCTGTCCTGACGTAAACGTAGTAGCGGCAACGCAAAAGCCTGAGGAAGCAATTCAACTGATCGAGCATTATCATCCTGATGTAATTTTTTTAGACATAGAAATGCCGAGAATGAATGGCTTTAAAATGCTGGAAGAAATAAAAGAAAAGAATTTTGATATTGTCTTTACAACCGCATACAATCACTATGCTATTGACGCTATACGCATCAGCGCTTTTGATTATCTCGTAAAACCAATAGCTGTACAAGATCTTCAAAATTCAATAGTCCGGCTTCTAAAGGCAAAGTATAAAAAGACACCTGAAAAACTGGATATACTTCGACAAAGTCTTTCTGATTCCAGGTCTCAAAATGATAAAATAAGCATTGTAACCAATGAAGGAGTTGAATTTTTTGAGATCAGTCAAATACTTAGAATTGAGTCAAGTTCTAATTATAGCAAGATCCATTTTAAAGATGGTAAGTTGCTATTGGTAACTAAACTGCTTAAGGATTTTGAAGAAATCTTAACTCCTTACCGCTTTTATCGCATTCACAATTCGCACCTCATCAATTTGAGTTATATTAAAAAATATTTGCGCGGTGATGGTGGCCAGGTCGTTTTACAAAATGGCGAAATAATAGATGTAGCAAGAAGAAAAAAAGAAGAGTTTTTAAAACTCATTAGCTAAATCAATTTTTTGCTATCTTTTGGTAGCTTACTGTAATTCCCTTTATCAGTGACGAGCTAAATCCCTGGTGCTCCATTTCATTAAGGCCTGCAATGGTGCAGCCTTTTGGGGTAGTTACTTTATCTATTTCCTGTTCAGGGTGAGTCTTGTTTTGTAACAATATTTCCGCGGCACCTTTGATAGTTTGTTCTGCAATCAAACTTGCGGTAGCCACATCAAAACCTATTTCTATACCTCCTTGTATATTGGCCCTAATGAACCTCATTGCATATGCGGTGCCACAAGCACCGAGCACCGTTGCTGCTTCCATTAGTTTTTCATCAATGATGGTTACTTTGCCCAACATAGAAAACAATTTTTGTACAAAATTGATCTGTAAAGCTTTTGCATTCGAATAACTAATGCAAGTCATGCTTTGCTGAATAGCGATAGCGGTATTAGGCATCGCCCTGAAAACCGGTATTTTTTTCTGGACTACCTGATCAATGTCTGCTATCAGAACTCCGGTAACAACTGAAACCAAAATGTGTTTGACAGAAAGTTCTTTTTTAAATCCGAGAATCACATCATTTAATTGGTAGGGCTTTACGGCAAGGATTATAAGTTCGCTATTGCGAACTGCTTCTGCATTGTCTGAAGTTATCTTTACTCCTTTTTCCTTAAAACTTTGCAGCGTTTCGACTTTCCTTTTAGTAATTGTAATATCAGCAGGTTTACAAAATTTGCTTTTGATTAATCCTTCTGCTATGGCAGAACCTAAATTTCCTCCGCCGATGATCGCTATTTTTTTTCCCATACTTTTTGAATTGTTGGAATGGTACTGTAACTCTTCATTGCAAAAATACACAATAACGACCTTCAATTTTAAAATCTAATTGACGATCCTGAATGGTTTGTTTCTTATCATTTACAGCACATTCTAAAAAGAAAATATCAGATTATGTATAATTAAAAGGTAGGGCATAAGGTTTGCTTTCTGTCGCCATTGAACTGATCATAAAATCCTTTGTTCAAAAGATTAAATTCATCCGCACCAAATGAATGATTAAAGTTTTTTAAAGACGAGGCGGTAACATCATAGCTAAATGTAAACCTGATATTATTGATTTGCAAACCAATCATGGGTATTAAAGCATCTTTATAGCGATAGTATAATCCACCAACTATTTGTTTTGATCCGTCACCCGAAAGATTATACGCAGCATTCATTCCTCCAACCAATTCACTGGCATTTGCCATCGTTGTATAGTATATATTGGGATTAATGATTACGTTATCATTCATTTTGAAAATTCCGTCGATGAAGCCGATATGCCGCATGCTTAATCGGCTATTATTGTCATCTTCAAAAAACGTCTCCATTGGCTGGTTCACATGATGAATGGAGTATCCGGCATTGATATAAATATCTTCTGTAGGAAAATAAGCATAATTGAGACCGACCTGCATATCGAAATAACTTACGCTGTTATTGAGCAACTGGACTGAGGTTGGCAATGTTGCATCAAAAAATTTGCCATCAAACTGGTCAGGAAAAGTAAGCTTGCTCTGATCAATTCTTTTATTTGCCCATCCCACATTAAACCCTGCTGTAAGCAGGCTGCTTAAACCAAGCATCTGGTGATAAGCAATCGAAGCATAAACTTTAGTGGAAGTAAGACTCCCGCTTCCTGCTACATCTCTAAGTATTACTCCGCCCAGACCCATCCATCCTGTTTCTATTCTATCTCTGAATACCTGAGCATCTCCATAGATACTCATGGTCTTATAGGGAACCGCCATTATATTTGAATACTGATTTCTGTAAGATGCGCCTAATCTATAATCAGCATCGGGTATAAATCCCGTATTAGCAGGATTAGTAAGCAAAGGATTATTGAAGAACTGGGAGAAATGAAGATCCTGTGCATAATTATCTAATCCAAGGGTCAACATTGAAAAAAACAAAAATAATATTTTAGTAGACTTTTTCATAATATGCGCTCCTTATTCTTAATTCTTATCTCAATAATTTTACCATTTTATCTTATTTTTCATCCATTGCTCCTCACTTACTGTTCATTAGCGTTGACCCGCGGTCTGGCCTTTCGTACCGAATGCTTTACTCATTACCACCTTGCTGCAGAGAGGTGATTCTTATTATCTTATCAAAGTAATATCTCCTGTTTTCCTGATTTTTTTACCATCTGAAAAAGTAACATCCACTGTGTAAGAATACACATCCATAGGCTGTAATTTTCCTTTAAATGTACCGTCCCATCCCATTTTAGAGTTGTTACTTTCGTAAACTTTCTGGCCCCACCTGTTGAAGATAGACCACTTCATTTCTTTGATTCCAAATCCCACTACCCTTATGGTGCTATTAGTTCCAAACTTGCCAGGAGTAAAAGCCGATGGCACATCCAATAAAGGTCTTATTAATGTGCGCACTTGCTCACAAGTATCATCGCTGCATCCTGCATCATTGGCCGCACTAAGGCATACATTAAAAGTGGCTGTCTCACCAAAAAGATGCTTTGGATTTACTAAAACAGAAGTATCACCATCTCCAAAGTTCCATTTATATTTTATTGCGCCTACGGATTCATTTACAAAATTAGTAAATGTATTCTCCTGCGGAGGATTAGGATTAAAAGTAAACGAAGCGGTAGGGATTGGATTAACCTGAATAGTAAAAGAAGTAGAATCTAATTTATTACAAGAAGACGAATCAAATGCTATCATTTTCACTGTATAAGTACCAACGTTTGAATAGAGATGTTGAGGGTATTCTTCATTAGAAGTAAAACCATCTCCAAAATCCCAAAAAAATCTAATGCCACCTAAAGAGTTATTTTCAAACACAGCATTGTAAGGGACACATCCCTTTGGTTGAGTAGTAAATAATGCAGTAACCTGGGGAGAAATCCTTATTTTCTTTATAGTATCGGCTGGTGAATTACAATATGTTGTATCATTAATACTTAACGTTACGTTGTAGGTTCCCTGACTGGCATAAGTGTGCATTATGGAAGGTGTCACCCCTTGTGTAATCAATGTTGAATTGTCCCCAAAATCCCATGTAAATATATCGGGACCAAAACTACCATACGTAGGTGTTGAAAGATTTACAAAATTATAACCAAGGTTCGTACAAGGGGCAATTTTTTGTGCCTCAAAGTCAAGATTTACTTTATTATCCCCTGCTTTAATGAAGCGATAAGACGTGTCAGAGATATTACAGGTAGCGCTATCAATGGTCACGAGCATCACGTGATATAACCCGGTATTGGTATAAATATGTGAACTGTTAGGCACCGTAGTAGTGTCGCCATTACCATCGCCAAAATACCAATAATATCGTTTGCCTTTCTTAAGTGTGTCAGAAAAATCCACTCGTAACGGAATACATCCACTCGTATCATTGGACACCCCATTAATAGAGGCGCTTAGCCCGGAACGAACGCCTCCAAAATCCATTTCAATCTTTACCATCCCGAGATTGCATTTTCCGTTATCCCCCTGGGATTGATTAGTAGGAGACCATGAGCCAGGTGTTCCGGGGAAAGGGACACTTTTAAAACAATTCGCACACATAGCCTGGTAGATAACGCCATTGCGGTCAAATCTGCTGGTACCCCCATCAACATGGTCGCCAAATGTAAGAGGGTCCTGCCTTCCGGGTGGATCTGACTGACCAAAGAAGGAACCATACAATTGGGAAGTAGCATTTTTTTCTAAAACAAAGAAATAAAAATCACTACCTGATGCATCTGTCTGAGCTTTAATCGCATCTGGAGTCGTCGGCATTCCCTTTGTATTTCCCGTAGAAAAACCACTATTAGCTTTACCTCCCCACCCGGATACATATATGTTTTCACAACGATCCACTAAAAAGGCAGTAGGTGAAATATTAGGTACAGTGGCTCCGGGAGAGCCAAAAACAGTAGAATAGACAAATGCGCTAAGATCGGCTTCTATTTTTGAGATAAATTGCTTGGAGCCAGGGCTGGAATAGGAAGCATTTATTACTTTCATATCCCCTTCGGAGGTACCCATTACATATACAAATCCAAATTTATCCGTTTCAATTCCATATATCTGATCTGCTTTATCGGTCCCTAGATAGGTTCCTTTTAGTACCGAAGTACCGTTATTATCTAACTCAACGATAAAGCCATCACATTCACCTCCTAAATAAGTAGAGCTTAATACCCCACTTGTTGAGATTCCTTTAAAGTCATTACTTCCGGTGCCCCCGGCTACATAAATATTATTGTTCTTGCCAAGAGCCAATATATAGGCACCATCGTCTTTAGATCCCCCAAGTAAAGTACTAAACAGAATTGAATTACAGTTAGGTGCCAACTTAAGCACAACAGCATCCTGCATGCCACCGGGCGCCGTTTGATAGCTTCCTGAAGTGGTAGGAAAATCAGTTGAAGAGGTGCAGGAAGCAACATAAATATTGTTAGAAGCATCAAGTAATACCTCACTTCGTGCATCGTCGCCATAATTTCTTTTGAGCGACTTAAGACTATTGCCGCTGTTTTCGTCCGCGATATTTACACCATCATTGCCACTGCCTCCTATTTTCATAGATCCAATAATAGCGCTGCCTGAAGCATTTAATTTAGTAACTACTATGTCCCATCCTTTATTCGATCCTGCGGTAGAAGTAGTAGGATAATCACTAGAATTGGAGCGTCCTGCCAGGATTAAATTTCCCTGTGAATCTACTATCAGGCTATGTGGTTGCTCTTCGCCGCTTCCACCAATATAGGTAGCATACATCCTGTTTCTGCCATTAGGCGACAATTTAATAATGGCTATATCGAATACTCCACCAAACGACTGATCAAAGCTTCCGGGGGAAACCGGAAACCCGGCGCCAAATACGATGCCGCCACCATAGAAACTTCCATCTGCCCCGTAGGTAGCTGTAAAACCCCAATTATCAGCGGTGCTTCCGGAATAACTAAAAAATATTTCAGTCGGGTCAATGATCAAGGTTTGGTCAGGAGAATAATCTTTTACTTTAAATTTCACGATGTCTCCTTTTACTTCATAACGGCAATCTAACTCTTGTTTTTGATTGTCAATAACCTGGTACGTATACGGCCTGAGCGATTTACTTTTTCCTAATGGGGTTGTTATATTTAGTTCCTGGTTCTTTACTCCTATTTTATCGGCCCCTCTGTATTTCATGGTAATGTCGTCCACCTTGGCTCCGGCATGTACTATAAAATCATACTTTAAATTAGCTCCTCCATCCACATAATATCTTAGATCTATTCCGGGATAAATATTCTTATAAGTTACTCCCATATAAATTTTACAATTGGAAGCCCACTTACTTTTGTCATTCCCTATAAAATAATTATTTACGGTAGGCAATGGCTTATCTGGTAATATTTGAGGCGTTTGAGCACCCACGAACTCGACTGAATAAGCGTGCGACCTAATTTTTTCATCAGCAAACATTCTGCCTGTTTTACCATCTGCGGTTACTGTCTGGTGGCGTTTCAAATGGATATTATCCATATCCTCAGGACTATATTGAGCAATGGTAAATCCTTTTTCAGTAAGGAAGAAAGAACCACTGCCCGCACTGCTCATGAACTTCACCTTTGCATCCCACTGACCTTTGTTTTCAATAAATTCGATTTGAGCAAACAAATTTTCTGTAACAAAAAATGTTATTAATAAGAACCAAAAAAAATAGGGGAATCGTTTCAATGCGCCCAAGATGATTATTTTTTAAAGAATTAATGATCAAAAATTATTATTTATTCTAAAACAAATAAGCAGCTATCAGCAAATAAATTTACGAAACAAATGCTTCACAAGATTGAAATTAAATTTTTGATATTTTGATTTAATAGGGAATTAACAAAATAACCACCAAAACTCTTGTTAGGAAATTTTACTCCAAACGGTTTTCCCTTTTTGAGTTTCCAGAAAATTTTTAAGACAATGATTTTTAGCTTTAGAAAGGGTAGCATCCTCCTCTATTATTTTTTCTGCCATCAATCTTGCTGCTTCTAAAATTTTTCGATCCTGTATGATATTGGCGAGCTTAAAATTGAGCAGGCCGCTTTGCCTTGTTCCTTCTATATCTCCTGGTCCCCGTATCTCCATATCCTTCTCCGCTATTTTAAAACCATCATTGGTTTCGCACATGATCTTCAATCTCTGTTTGGCATCAGCGCTTAATTTCACCTTTGTAGAGAGGATACAGTAGCTTTTTTCACTGCCCCGTCCTACCCTACCTCTCAACTGGTGCAATTGAGGAAGACCAAATTTTTCGGCGCTTTCAATAACCATTACACTGGCGTTAGGCACATTTACTCCAACCTCTATCACTGTCGTAGAAACCATTATCTGTGTATCACCTCTCACAAAACGATTCATGTTTGCTTGTTTCTGCGCAGATTTTTGCCTACCATGCACCATGCTGATGTAATACTGTGGCTCGGGGAAAAATGCTTTTACTTCCTCGTATCCTTTCATCAGGTTCTCAAAATCCAGTTTAGCAGATTCTTCTATTAAAGGATAAATGATGTAAGCCTGCCTGCCAAGTTTAATCTCTGACTTGATGAAGTTCATCACTTGCGGACGAAGGTATTCCAAGCGATGAACCGTGGTGATTGGTATTCGTCCGGGCGGCATTTCGTCCATAATGCTGTAATCTAAATCGCCATAGGCTGTAAGAGCCAGCGTGCGTGGAATGGGAGTTGCGGTCATTACGAGAATATGTGGATTGATTTCATTTTTTTCCCAAAGTTTGGCCCGTTGCGCCACCCCAAAACGGTGTTGCTCATCCACAATTGCCAATCCCAGGTTTTTAAACTGAACAGCATCTTCGATTAAAGCATGTGTACCTGTTAATAACGTAATTTCTCCTTCTTTGGTTGCCTTTAAAATTTCTCTTTTATCCTTTGCAGAAGATGACCCCGTAAGAATCCCTGTTCTAACCGGAAGATTGCCCAGCAAAACTTTCAGTGTTTCAAAGTGCTGGCGAGCCAGAATTTCAGTAGGTGCCATAAGGCAGCTCTGGTAGCCATTATCAGCGGCAATTAGCATAGCCATGAGAGCCACCATTGTTTTTCCGCTGCCTACATCGCCCTGCAAAAGGCGATTCATTTGTTTGCCACTTCCCAGATCTCTCCTTATTTCTTTTAATACTCTTTTTTGAGCGCCTGTCAATTCAAATGGGAGATGATGATTATAAAAATCATTAAACAGGTCACCCACTTTTGAAAATATCATGCCTTTTGAAAATGAATGGCGCTTAAACCTCATTAAGCCCATCCGCAATTGCGAAAGAAAAAGCTCTTCAAATTTTATCCGCTTGACCGCATTTTCGTAATCCAGTAATAAAGCGGGATAGTGAATGCTTTTGTAAGCCTCGAATCTGCTTACAAGACGAAATTTATCTAAAATATCAGCGGGGATATTTTCAGGAATATCTCTTTGAGAGAGCAATTGCAAAAGTGTAAAGGTAAATTTCCCCATTTGCCTACCACCCAAAGACCTGGCTTTTAATTTTTCTGTACTGGGATAAACAGGTTCCAGGAAACTTTTTGCGTCTTTATTTTCCCCAGTCATCAGTTCCATCTCCGGGTGGGTTATTTGTGGAGCGTTCATGAAAAAACTTACTTTGCCAAAAACAAGGAAGGACGTACCGGTATGAATGTTTTTTTCTATTCAGTTTATTCCCTGGAACCATATCAGTTCTAATTCACCTGTACCATCATAAAGAGTGGCTACTAATCTTTTTCCACGCCCTTCTCCCAATATTTCTTTTGATGTGATGTTACCCTTTACTTGTAAATATTCTGTTTCAGAATTAATTCTGGAAATGGGTGTTATTTGTGTACGATCGATATGCCTGAACGGGAAATAATTTAATAAATCGTTAAAGGTAAAAATGCCGGCCTCCTTTTTTAATATATCTCCCCTGAAAGGGCCAACCCCCTTCAGATATTCAATAGGATTGGATAATATGGAAGCAGAATTACTAATATTGATGATTTTTCCAGTTCATACAAATATAGCAAGTAGCATTAATCAATATTTGAATTAGCGGCACAATAAAAATTTAAGAAATCTGTTTTTAAATAAAATCTGCTGATATTAAATACTCTTTGTTAAAACACAGGTAAAAGAAGATTTAAATTGAGATTAAGTTACAAATTTTAAAACAATATTCATTTATATTTGCTACGCTCTAAAATAATCCTATTTTAAATTCCACTTTGGAATAAACCACCTATGAAAACTTTGTTGAACTAGTAGTTCAAGCCGTTTTCTTATGAAAAATATTCTTAGAAAAAACATATTTTAGATGAAAAAAACTCCAAAAAAAATTAATCTGCCTCTCTCTTTGCTTGTTATCTTTTTAATTCATTTGCCATTTGTTTTTGCAAGGTCTAAACCTGTATCAGCAGTTGCTATCAATAATTCTGCAAAAGAATTAAAAATTAATATAAGCTATGTTCTATACGATAGTTTGCAGTTGGAATCGCTTGGACTAACCAAACAAGCTTTTATTGAAGGTGTCAAAGGTTATGAGATCTTACGTTCTTCAGGTAAATTAAGTAATGATAATATTTTAACTATCGCAGATTTCAGTTTGCCTTCGAGCCAAAAAAGATTATTCGTTATAGATATTGAAAATTTAAAAGTGTTGTACAACACCTATGTCGCTCATGGCCGCAATTCTGGTAAAGAATATGCAAATCGTTTCTCAAATGCTCGTAACAGTAATATGAGTAGCCTTGGCTTTTATGTTACCGGAAATACTTACCAGGGTGAAAATGGGTTGTCATTGAGATTAGAAGGAGAGGAACATGGATTTAATGACAATGCAAAAAGCAGGGCAATTGTGATTCATTGTGCCGATTATGTAAGTGAGAAAATGATAGAAACGCTGGGGTATATTGGCAGAAGTCTTGGCTGCCCTGCGTTACCCAGAAAATATTCCAAACCGATTATTGAAACAATTAAAGATGGTTCCTGCTTTTTTATATATAGCCCCAGTCAACGTTATCTTGCCCGTTCGCCCTTATTAAAACAAGCATCATAAATTTTAGCCTCATTAT
>JBDTIC010000239.1:0-7578 GCA_039936595.1 Ginsengibacter sp.
ACATATTGGTGCCTTTATTAGGGCTGTGGCTTTTTTATTCTCTTTATAAACAGATAAGAGCTCAGCCCAATCTTCATCAATCTATTCAACTTATAAAAGATGCGCCTTATGGACCACAGGCATGGAAATTCTGGCTGGTGATTCTCCTTGCCTGTTTCAATTGGGGATTTGAGGCCCGCAAATGGCAGGTGCTTTTGAAGCCCCTTCAGAAAATAAGCTTTTACAGAGCTTACAAATCCGTGTTAAGCGGTTTGGCTCTATCATTAAATACGCCGAACCGCATGGGTGAGTATGGAGGGCGTATTTTATATGTAAAAGAAGGAAGCCGTATTAAGGCCATCGCATTGTCTATTGCCGGTAGCATAAGCCAGTTGATCCTTACCCTGGTAATGGGTTGTGGAGGTCTAATCTATATTTTATTTTTTCAATCGAAAAATACAGGTCCTGTGATGGGCCTTCCACCTTTCTGGATACAAATTTTTTTATTTATCTCGGCTGGGACTGTATCGCTCCTTATTGTCTTTTTCTTTCGGCTATCGTGGCTCATTCGCTTAATTGAGAAGATTCCATCTGCACATAAACTTATTACGTACATCAATGTATTGGAGGATTTTACTCCTAAATTATTGTTAAGGCTCCTTTCTCTTTCTTTATTTAGGTATCTTGTTTTCGTCATACAATATATCTTGCTTTTGCAGGTGCTTGACGTAGGCATATTATGGATAGACTCTTTTTGGATGATTACTATTCTTTTTCTGGTATTGGCTATAGTGCCTTCATTTGCAATTGCTGACTTAGGAATAAGGGGCAAATTCAGTACTGAACTCTTGAGTATCTACACTGCAAATACGATTGGAATATTAGGCACCACTTTTGGTATTTGGTTCATTAATTTATTCATTCCTGCCCTTGCAGGAAGCATTTTGATACTCAGTATAAAATTTTTTAAAGACAAATAAAGATAACTTGAAAGCAATCATCTCACTTCTACTTATATTTTCATCCATTAATCAGCCAGGAAAAAATGACTTTTGCGGTGTCAAAAATACTGCGTTCCTGCCGGGAGAGCAGGTGACGATGAAGGTGTATTATACAACTCTTGGAATGTATGTTGGTGCCGGCGAAGCAAAGTTTACCACCTCCCTCGAAAGATTTAACGGCATACCGGTTTACCATTGTGTAGGAACAGGTGAGTCCTATTCATTCTTTGATAATTTTTATAAAGTGAGGGACCGGTATGAAACTTATATTGATACAGCAACCATGCTGCCTGTAAAATTCGTTAGAAATGTATATGAAGGCGGTTCAAAGATTTATAACAACGTAACTTTCAATCACAAGGCAGGTACGGCGGTAAGTACAAATGGCCTGTTTAAAGTAACGCCCTGCATACAGGATGTAATAAGCTCAGTGTATTATGCACGTAATATCAATTTCAATAAATATAAGCCCGGAGATAAAATTCCTTTCGATATGTTCCTAGATGATGAAATCTATCACCTTTATCTAAAGTACGAAGGAAAAGAAACTGTAAAAACAAAATACGGAAAATTTAGAGCCATAAAATTCAAACCTCTGCTTATTAAGGGAAGCATTTTTGAAGGTGGCGAGAAAATGAATGTGTGGGTGAGCGACGATGAGAATCATTTGTTGCTTCGCGCGGAAAGCCCTATATCAGTGGGTTCTATTAAAGTAGATATGATGGAATACAGAAACCTTCGTTACCCGCTTACTTCTTTAGTCAGTTTTCGGTAACAGTAGTTGCAATACAAAAGTTTAGGTGTTGGAGTTCGATTGATTCTTATTTTCAAGCCGTCTTTTCCAATATAAAATAAAAATAGAAATACCCGCTACCAGGTAGGTTATTGATAAGAGTGTGTTTTCCGTGTGCGAAAGAACGATGCCATTCAATTGCTCTTTAATGAAGAAATAAATTATAATTCCCATACACAATACCAGTAAAACCATGATTATTTTTTTCATTTCAACTGAGTGTTATTATTATATTTATATGTCTTCAAGTTTAAAAATGTCTTTACTGCGAATACCCTTTTCAGTTAGCTGAAGATTACAGCATTCAATTTTTGCATCGTGCTCAAAAAATAAAATATAATCGTTTTGTTGAGCTTCAGTAAGAAATAGCTTTTTTTCTATTAAAGTCTCCAGTGGCCGTGTATCATAAGCCATTACATACGGAATGGGGATATGGGCTGCAGAGGGCAAAAGATCTGCCATATAAACAATGGTTCTATTCTTATATTTTATCTGCGGCAGCATCATAGATTGGGTATGCCCATTTACAAAACGCACATTGATATTTTTGGCAAATTGAATTCCTTCTTGAATATCTACAAATTTTAATCTTCCGCATTCTTTAATGGGCATAATATTTTCTTTCAAAAAACTTGCCTTTTCCCTGTCATTCGGTTGAGTAGCCCACTGCCAATGTTTTTCATTACTCCAGTAGGTTGCGTTTTTAAAAGCAGGCAACAAATTTTCTCCAACCTTATCTATGGCTCCGCCGCAATGATCAAAGTGAAGATGAGTTAAAAAAACATCTGTAATATCCTCTTTTGAAAAGCCGTATTTTTTTAAAGATCTCTCAAGGGTGTCATCGCCATTTAAAAAATAATACCCAAAAAACTTTTCACTTTGTTTGTGTCCCATTCCGGTATCAATCAATATTAATCTTCCTTCATCTTCAATTAGCATGCACCTCATAGCCCAATTGCACATGTTATTGTCGTCAGGAGGATTCAGCTTTTCCCACATACTTTTTGGAACTACACCAAACATGGCACCTCCATCAAGTTTGAAATAGCCCGCATTAATACAATAAAGTTTCATGAAATTTTTTTGTTGTTATGGAATCGTTGCTGGTGTAAGGTCAATAAATAAACTTTATATCAGCCCGTGTCATTCGTTCGCCTGAAGCTGATATGTCTTTTCTTTTTGTTGCCTGCGCAAAGACAAAATTAAACCAATAAGTCCAATCGTAAAAAACACCACCAAAGAAAGCACCGAATCGCGCATAGTACCTGTTATTTCTTCTATATATCCAAAGGCTGATAAGCCGATAACAATCGCAATCTTTTCTGTAACATCATAAAAACTAAAGAAAGATGCCGTATCGTTTGTAACCGGCATTAATTTAGAATAGGTAGACCGGCTTAAAGATTGTATGCCTCCCATTACAAGCCCCACAGTTACTGCTAAAATATAAAAATGATATTCGGTCTGCATATAGTAGCCACCTATGCATATCGCAATCCAAAGGGCAACTACCCCTATCAAAGTCTGCAAGTTGCCAAACATCTTCGATAACCCTGACATCAGGTAAGCACCTGCAATGGCTACTAACTGTATAGCCACAACAGTCATAATCAATATGGTAGATGGTAAGTTCAGCACTTTACTTCCAAATAGGGTGGCTGCGAGCATTACCGTTTGCACCCCCATATTATAAAAGAAAAATGCGAAAAGAAATCTTTTTAAAACGGCCATTTTCAGCATTTGCAAATAGACCTTTTTAAGTTCTGTAAACCCACCCACCATAAAATTGGCATGATGACCTTGTTTTGCCGAAGGCACACTTTTAGGCAATCGTTTGAAAGTGATCTGTGCAAAGCCAAACCACCATACTCCTACTAAGAGGAATGTCCACCTTACTGCATCCCCTGCATTGTGTAAAAAAGGAATTTTATCCCAAAATACCACGAGGCCAAAACCCACCATTTGCATTAATACGCTGCCGATATAGCCATAAGAAAATCCTTTGGCGCTAACACGATCTCTGTCTTCCTCTGCGGCTATCTCAGGGAGGTAAGAATTATAAAAGACCAGGCTTCCATAAAAACCAAACGCAGCCAGCATCATACAAATAATTCCAAACCCAAAAAATTGTGGCGTAAAAAAATAAAGTCCGCTACATGCCAAAGCTCCCAGGCAACAAAAGACCTGCATAAAAATCTTTTTATTTCCTTTGTAATCAGCTATGGAGGAGAGAACAGGCAACACGATAGCAACTATCAGGTAAGTAAATGCAAGAGCATAATTGTATAAAGCTGTATTTACAAACGTTCTTCCCAATATATGTACCTCACCATTAAAAGGAGCAACTTTTGTCATTTCGGTATAATAAATAGGAAAGAATGTCGTAGTAATCACAAGATTATAAACTGAGTTAGCCCAGTCATACATAGCCCACCCGTTAATTACTTTTTTGGAAGCAGTTTGCATTTAAAAATAATAAGACCTCAAAATAATAAAAATATAGGGAAGGAAAGCAATTCATTTTGAGAAAGCTATTTGCTGATACTGCAGCGTATTTACCTCTGTATGTAGCCACCATAGATAAGCCCTAACAAAACCAGGCCTATCACAATACGATAGATTCCCCAGAGACGAAATCCATGTTTTTTTAAAAATTCAATAAAAAATTTGATGGCAAGCAGGGCCACTACAAATGCCACTGCATTTCCAATTAAAAGTAATTTTACTTCTTGGCCTGAGAAGCCCCCTTGTTCGCGAAAATGTTTAAATAATTTATAGCCGGTGGCTGCTACCATTGTAGGCACTGCAAGAAAGAATGAAAATTCTGCCGCTGCGCTTCTTGTAAGTTTTTGTTGCATACCGCCAATTATAGAGGCTGCGCTGCGGCTTACTCCTGGTACCATGGCAAGACATTGCCATATTCCTATAATGAATGAAGTCTTATAAGTAACTTCCTTTTCAGATTCTATAACCGGATGGTTAAAAAATTTATCGATGAAAATTAAAACCACGCCGCCCAACAATAATGCTACTGCTACTGTGGTCGTACTTTCCAATAGTTCATCTATTTTATCAGAAAATAACAAGCCCAAAATGATAGCAGGTATTACCCCGATAATTAATTTAAAATAAAAATGAAGGTTCTTAAAATCGAAAAATTTTTTCCAGTATAAAACTACTACCGCTAATATTGCTCCCAATTGTATCGCTATGGTAAACATTTTTGTAAACTCATTTTCAGTGATCCCCAGCAGTTTTTCAGTAATGATCATGTGCCCTGTGGAAGAAACAGGGATGAATTCTGTAAGACCTTCTATAATGCTGATAATAATGGATTGAACAACAGTCATCTTGTTATATAGATTATTTGGAACTTAATAAAAAAAGCGATGAGATGATCATCGCTTTATAATTAGATTCTGTGAAATTATTCATGTTTTTTTAGGATAGCGAATATTTCTATAACTAAACCCGCAACAATTAATATCGGCGCCAGAGTAATTCTCCTGAAGCTGTAAATTTCATTGTCGTTGAATACATTAGGATCAGCACTTTTACCACCGGCCATCAAAAAAAATCCTATTGCCATTACAATAAGACCTATGACCATCCATTTATAATTTTCTTTTGTAAATAAGATGTTTTCTCCGGAATTCTGACTCACAGTGTCTTTTGTATTATGAGACGAGGATGGAATAACTTTTTTGGATGAACTCATATCTTTATTTTCTTTTGCAATGTTAAGGAATAATCTTTTAGATTAGTACAGATCATCAAGCTTCATTTTCAAATATTTTAATGCAGACCTGTACGTGCTCAAAACGGTAATACAGATACCCAATATAATGATACCCGCAAATATCAACAGCATGTTCCAAATATCATGTAAAGCCTTTAAATAGGGTATAAATTTTTCAGAGATAGTAATAAACCCTATCATCAGGCCTATCGCGATAGCAGAGGCAATAATGCCATTTACAACGGCCCGTCCTGCAAGAGGCCGTATGATAAATCCACGGGTGGCACCTACCATCTGCATCGTTTTTATGATGAAACGATTACTGTACATAGCCAGCCTTATGGTATTATCAATGGATACAATCACCAACAGAGACAGTATAATTGCAACTACTAACAATACCAATGTACTTGTTTTTACAAACTGGCTTACTCCGGCAACTGTAGCTTTTGGAGTTTGAAACTCAGATAATGTTTCAGGAAAATTAGAGACCAGCTGGCTTTCCAGTTTGGAAAGACTGTCTTTGTCAACATAATTTGCTTTCACAAAAAAATCAATACTTTCAGGCAAAGGATTGCTGATGGCCAGTTTTTTCCAAAGGGTGTCATTTTCCTGGTTGTATTTTTCAATGGCCTTTTCCCTGGTGATGTATTCCACCTTTACAGCATAAGGCAGGTTTTCAATATAATGTCTTAACGAATCTATTTGCGTATCAGAAGCAGTGCGGGTTATATATGCATGTAATTGAATATTTTCTTTAAAATAATCACCCGTTTTTTTTATATTTAGAAAGATCCACCCCACAATTCCAAACAGAAACAAAACCAAAGAAACACCGATAATTGCATAAACGTAAGAAGGTTTTCCGCGTTTAGCGGATGCTTTACCAAATTGAGCCATAATAACTGTCGAATTAATTTTTAGCCACGTTTTTAAGAACAGCAAAAATATATGTTTTTAAACAGGTTTAGTATTTTTGCGACCTTGCAATGGATCGCTAATGTAATTTACATCCGTCATTGAAACAATTGCAGGTCAATCAATAACATTTCTTTCACAGTGAAGGACCGGGAATTCAAGTTTAATATTAATTAATACCAATGGAATATAATTTTAAGGAAATAGAAAAGAAGTGGCAAGAGGCCTGGAAGGAAACAGGTATTTATCATGTCAGCAACTCAACGGATAAACCAAAATATTATGTGCTGGATATGTTCCCGTACCCCAGTGGGGCAGGCTTGCATGTAGGGCATCCGCTGGGTTATATTGCCAGCGACATTTACGCACGGTATAAAAGGCTGAAAGGTTTTAATGTATTACACCCAATGGGATTTGACAGTTTTGGTCTTCCCGCAGAACAGTATGCTTTGGAGACCGGTCAGCATCCTGCAATAACGACGGAAAAAAATATAGCGACCTTCAAGAAGCAGATGGATAAAATTGGATTCTGTTATGATTGGACCCGTGAAGTAAAAACCAGCAATCCGGAATATTACCGGTGGACACAATGGATCTTTCTGCAATTATTTAAAAGCTGGTACAATCATAAAAATGACAAAGCTGAACCAATAGAAACGCTGATAGCCATTTTCGGGGAATCAGGAACCACTCATAACGCACTACTAACAAATCACCTTTTTTCTGCCGAAGAATGGAAATCTTTTGATGAAAAGAAACAACATGAAATTCTGATGGATTTCCGTTTGGCATTTTCATCTTATGGCGAAGTAAACTGGTGCGAGGCATTAGGCACCGTGCTGGCCAACGATGAAGTGATCAATGGAGTGAGCGAACGCGGTGGTCACCTTGTAGAAAAAAAGAAAATGCGCCAATGGTATTTGCGTATTACCGAATATGCAGACAGGCTGTTGAAAGGACTGGAAACAGTGGACTTCAGCGATGCCATGAAGGAAATGCAAAGAAACTGGATTGGGCGAAGTGAGGGCGCGGAGATGGAATTTCAGATAACAAGTAAAAGCCGCACCCCTAACCTCCGCCGGGATGATCCGGCCGAAAACGACTCACAGAGAGGAGCGATGGATGAAAAAACTTCAGACCATGGCAAT
>JBDTIC010000240.1:0-3524 GCA_039936595.1 Ginsengibacter sp.
AAGGAAAAGTTTCGATTGCTCTTTATATAGCCGGTATCTTAATTTCTTATTTCAATTCCTGGGTGAGTTTTGCCCTGTACTGCGTAGTGGCAATTATTTGGTTTGTTCCGGATGCGAGGATAGAAAAAAGGATTGGGGGAAATTGAATTGGAAGTTTGAGATTTGATTTAATTGGCCACTTGATAGTATTCTTTGTCAAAGCCTTCATAATCGACAAAGTTGGAAGTTTTCTTCCATATATATAGTGTTTAGTGCTGATTACCAAATGCTCTTAACGAACAGGTCACATCATGATAAAAATTCTCCAATGTGCCAAAGGATTCCCGAGGGGTCGTGTATAAAACATTCCCTGCCCCAATCATATTCTTTAATGGGTGTTAGTTTTACATTTTTATATTTGGCTGTCAGATTTAAACCCAAAAGTTCGTTCCAATAGCGGGCAACATCTTCTACTTCTAAAAAGATCATTGAATTATCTATCCAATCCTGTACGTAAGCATCCTGCAAGTAAAACGCTAATCCATCTATTTTGAAGACTGACAAGTTATTACTTAGAATAGTTTCCTGAAAACCTAAGTCACTGTAAAAATTCCGAGACTGTTCAAAGTCTTTGGCTCCAATAAATGGCCTTATTGATTTAGGCGTATGTTCCATTATTGTCAATAGTTTTAACTTGGTTACAGATTTGTCAGGCAGGATTTTTACTAAGTATTTTGATTGATGTTTTTATTAGTTTTTGCGGCATTTCCCAAGTCTTTATTACTTATTCCCTTATTCCTTTTTTAGACCATCAAATTTGTCAAGGTAGGTTTCTATGGAATCACCTGTGTTCAAATATTCAAAAATATACTTTAAAGGTACGCGTGTGCTATAGAACACCGGCATTCCGTCTAATACTTTCGGGTCAATATGTATAACTCTCTCTTTGCATTGTTATAAAATTAAACAAAATTAAAGTTAAGAAGTTTATTGAAGAGCATACTCAAATACATGATACACAACCTCTAAGTCTATCTGCCTCATTTTTCTTCCAACCGGAAAAATATTGTTGATTAGCCAACTTCCGGATTCTCAAAAAACAAAGAATAAATTTGCCGAAAATTATTTTTGATATCGAAATTTTATTTTGCTGCTTTGTTTTCATCTGTACTTATTTTATGTTCCTGTCATAAGAAACCCAAATCTATTTCCTTTTATTACTGGAAGACATCGTTTCATTTAACCCCTGCGGAAATAAATGCTATTAGAGATAATAAGGTAACAACCCTTTATATACGCTATTTCGATATTGATATGACAGCCGGTGATGTGCAGCCAAAACCGGTTGCACCTATCAACTTCCATACTACACAACTTGTCTTTGACGTGACTCCTGTCGTTTTTATTAAGAACCGCGTTTTTGAAAAGCTTGACAGCGCTGACATTTTAGGGCTTTGTGAAAATGTATTTAAATTGGTAACAGCTATTGATCAATCCATACATAAAAGACCGGATGAAGTGCAGTTTGATTGTGACTGGACAGTCAGTACAAAGGAAAAATATTTCCTTTTTCTTCGCCGGTACAAAGCAATCTCTAACCAAATCCTTTCAACCACTATCAGGCTGCATCAAATTAAATATCCAAAAATTACAGGAATTCCACCCGTGGACAGCGGCGTGCTGATGTATTACAATATGGGCGCAATTGGCACAGGCGAAAGCTCATCTATTTATGAAAAATCTATTGCTAATCAATACAATTCTTTTATCAAAAAATATCCGTTACAATTAAAAGTGGCGTTGCCTATATTCGCATGGGGACAACTGATCAGTGAGGGTAGGGTAGTGAAGTTGTTAAATGGCATGAGCTATAGAAGTTTTGCAAAAGATACCAATTTCATTTTGGTATATAAAAACCGCTTTAAAGTAAAATATAGTCATTTTCATGGCGGATATTATTTTAAACAAAATGATGAGGTCAAAATAGAACAGGTGCCGGAAGAGGATTTGATGGAAATGGTTGACCAGTTAAACAGGGAATCTTCCGGCAATATCAATCAGCTTATTTTTTACGATCTGGATGAATCAAATCTTACACTTTATGATGAGAATATTTTTAAGAAGATGGTGGATCGCCTTAATTAGTTGCGGCATTTCTGCGGGTATTGTTTATGCCTGCGCAGGGGGCTGGGGTGAGGAATATGGTGTGTCTAATTTTGCGCCCGAAACCTTTGTGAGTAAATCTTACAGTCCTTTCTTTTATTCAGAAAATTATTATTACCAGGTCGGGTATGACGACAATCAGAATACCCGTTTTAATGATGCCAATGTAGCTGAATGGTCTGCGTATCTTGGACAAAAAATTTCATCGCTACAGTTACGTTATTTGCTGGAAAAATCATCAGTAGGTGAAATTGACAGTGCAGTATTATTCTATAACCGTAGTGCTCAATCGCTTCCGGATCGTTTGCAACCTTTTGAAGTATTCCTATCAAAAAAGGATGAAAAAGTATCAGACTTTCTCAGGTATTTGTTGCTGGCCAAAATGTGCGAAAAGTTTGCTGTCAATGAAATTTCCAATGCATGGGATTATGACGCCTCAAAAAAGAATGCGAAAAAATTTGATGCTACAAATATTAATAAGGAATTGAAGATATGGTTTGAAAAATCGACAGATATTTTCATGAAAGAAAGATATTGGTTTCAGTGGGTACGGTCAGCCTATTTTAATGAAAGTCCGCAGGATGCAATAAGGATATTTGATCAATACGAAAAAACGATGCCGCGAAACACGATATATTATCGTACTCTTTCTTATACAGCCGGTGCTTATTATCAATTGAAAAATTATAGTAAAGCCAACTATTATTTTAGTCGCGTGTATGATGAATGTGATGCATTGAAACCAAGTGCGCATTTCAGCTTTCATCCGCAGGAAGAAGCAGATTGGAAAGCTACGCTTTCTTTGTGTAAGACCGTAAATGAAAAGGTTACCCTTTGGCAAATGCTTGGCGTTTATTACGGGGATGAAAAAGAGGCTATCGCACAGATTTATAAACTCGATCCTAAGAGTGATAAGTTGGATCTGTTGTTGGCAAGAGCAGTTAATAAATATGAACAAAAATTTGGTCGTGGCGGAGATGTATATGCAAATTATTCTACAAATACTTCTGCAAATGCTTCGAATAATTCACTTAAGAATTTGGTAATGCAAATAGCTGACGCGGGGAATACAGGTAAGCCCTGGGCCTGGTATATGTCAGCAGGTTATTTAAATTTCCTGGACTCTCTTTATGATCCTGCAAATTTGTACTATGCTAAAGCAGAGAAAAATCTTCCTTCAGATGAATTGGATAGAGCACAGTTGAAATTGCTGAAATTTTTGAATAAAATAGGAGGAGCCAAACACATCGATGCTCAATTGGAAGATGATATTTTGAGTGATATGAACTGGATGAATGGATTAGGCGCGAAGCAAGTTACTGATCTTCGATATTATGATGCTTTGGCATGGCTGAAGCAAACGATATCTTCAAAATATAAAA
>JBDTIC010000241.1:0-5277 GCA_039936595.1 Ginsengibacter sp.
AATGTGCGAGATCAGCCAATACTCCCTGTTTGTTCATTTGCGCTTTGGAAACATCGTATTCATACAATACGACCTTATCAACATGGTTTGTCACTCCTATCATCACTTTATTATGTTCTTTGCTGTAACCGATATCATCCCAGGTAGAATGAGCTTCCGGAAAGTCAGGATATGAAATAAAAGCGATATTGTCGCTGGTAAGTTTTCCATTCTGTGCCTTTGTTATCGTTACCGTCAAAAGCAATACTATTGATATCAAAGGCACCCATCTCCATTCCAGAGATGATTTTTTAACAAGAAAACAAAGAACGATTTGCAGAAATTTCTTAACCATATTTATATTATTAATTTGAATATACATACCTTTTAGAATCTACAGAAACAACTAAAATTGGCTTAACGATCCCTCTCCTTTTATAATAAGCATGAAAAATAATTTATGTAAATGGGCTACCAAAACATTTCATTTGGTGTATGTGGCAGGGACAGTTCGAAATCAAAATTTTGAATGCTTTAAAAGTAATTATTTTCATTTTTTTATCTTCTTTTCCGGATTAAATATTATCAAAAATGGTTCGTTTTTACTCTGAGAGATTTCTTTCATGCCAGCATAATAAAGGTTCCCTTCCTTATCCTTTACATTTGATCCCGTTACCAGATTGATCTCAGAAAGAGGGAACTCAATCAATTCCTTTTTCTGACTGGTTTGAGGATCAAATTCCATTAATATAGTAACTTTTTCTCTTACAAAATTCCCTTCTCCTCCAACGAAGTAATATAATTTCCCATTATTTCCTAATCCCATATTCGCGGCAAAGGGAACGTAAGGTTTATCATCTTGTGTATCAAAAATTCCGCCCAAGTCTTTTACATTTCCAATTCCTTCTTTTTGTGGATAAAATGCAATGATCTTTCCTCCGTATGTATTTATATAAATGACATTGTGCTCTTTATCTTTCGCATAACCCATAATCCCTGTTATGATCTTACTGCCTGGAGTATTAGGGAAAGCCGGGAGGCTATTTTCTGCAAAGATTAGCTCTTGTTTATCCTTTTCATATTTGACCAAACGCTGCCGCCAATCTGCGTAATAACAGTTTCCCCACCAATCGGTAAATAACACACGGGGAACATGGGCGCTCCCTAATCTTCCCAAATCACGAAGGTTATTTTTCGCAACATCATAAACTATAAAATGAACCTGTGGATAACTAATACCATATAAAACACCTGTCTCATTATCTATATCTACATCTTTAATACTTTCATATTGCAACGCCATACCAAGATTAGTCAATTTTTGATTAAAAGGATCCCATCTCATAAAAAAGCCACCTGAATATCCACGCGGATGGTTCATCAAATATTCCTGCCTATCTTCACCACCATCAGTAGAAAAATACATATTGCCATTAGGGCCTTCAACAAATTTTGAATGCACTTTCCCTTGCCACTGGAAATTTCGCAAATGTGCTAACCTACTCAATAGTCCTGTTATTCTCATCTTTTGGGAAGATATATCATATTGATATAATGCCTGTTCATCATGATGAAGGTTAGTAACTGCAACATAGACTTTGTTATATTTCTCACCATAACCAATATCAAACCAGGTAGAATTTGCTTCGGGAAAATCCGGATATGAAATAAAAGCTATATTGTCTCTGGTAATTTTCCCATTCTGTGCATTTGTTATAGTTACAGTCAAAAGTATTATCATTGCCACGACAGCTACACTTCCCCATTTTAAGAAAGATTTTTTTATAAAACAACAACAGATGGTTCGCAGAAATTTTACCGCCATTTTTTATTATTAACTTGAAAATATCTATTAATTAGCATCTACAGGAAATCAAACATTTTTCTCATCGATTCGTCATCGCCCATCACGATATATTTTTGACCATCAGGTCTCAGGTCACCCCAAGTACCCATGTAATATCCGCATCAGTCAATTCCCTGTTCGTAACTCGCTACCAGAATTTGAATTGGGGATTTCCCAGATCAATAAACCTCTCTTTAACATCATGACTACAAAGACGCGTATATCAAGGATTAACACCCACAATACCATAAACTTACATTCTAACCAATGACAGGTTGCGTCAGGCACTTCATCATAAAAGCCTCTCCGCAATTTGTAAACTTCTAATTCACATCCCACCATAGTGGCGTAGTTATCTTATCAGGTCCTCCCAGCAACTTAATTGCCTTTTCCATTTCAGAGCCGTTAGTTTGCTTTTCTTGGAGTAAGAAAGGCACTCTTCTTATGTATTGGGTAGACGGATCACTAATATCCGGGTTATCAGAGTTAGCTACGGGATATAAATGAACTACAGGCCTTCTGCGATAATCTGCCCAGGCTTCCCATCCATCAGGATACAAGGCTATCCATTTCTGCATAGCTATTTGTTTAAGTTGCATATTTTTATCAGCCATGTCGAATTTTATCGGAACATTAGATAAAGGCGGAGAGTTAAGATAATCATCAGGAGCGATAGGAGTAGCCGTACTACTAACGTAAGTATTAATTAAAGATTCATTTGTAATTCCCCATTGTAACATAGAATTCCTTATCCCCGCTTTATATAACTCTTCAGGAGTTCCTATCATATTCCAACCTAACAATGCACCCTCGGCACGTAAAAAATATGCCTCAGCGGTAAACATTACATTAGAAGGAGTTGACAAATAATCGGAAGGTCCCCCCTGATCAGGAGTAGACCAACGAGGTCCAGCCCATGAAAGCATATTTTTAGCATTAATAGGAGCTTGTACCTGGTCTGGTTCAAGACCATTTCTTATTCCCTCAAAAGTCCCGGTCGCAACTGCGGGCGTAAAATATTCTGAAATTCTTGGATCCTGATAGCCCTTTAAAACAGATTCCATAGCAGCACTCATACTAAACTCATGTTTATAAGTTGCCATTACAGAAAGCGGGTTTTGGTCAAGGGAATTCTTTTTCACATAAGCATCATCATTTGGGCTAGCTTCCATAACACCACTTTGGACAGCAAGTTCAGCTTCTTTTTTTGCACGCGTTGGATCTACTTTTGATAACCGCATCGCCAGACGCAAACGAAGTGTATTAGCAAACTTAATCCATTTGTTAATGTTTCCTCCATACATAGGATCACCCAAACCATAAGGAGTTTCACCAGTTTTACCCTTTAATACAGTCACTGCATTATCTAACTTTTTGAAGAAATCATCATAGATATCCTTTTGAGAATCATAAGCGACAGATGTACCTGGAACACCCGCATTAAAATAAGGTATTGGTCCCCAATAATCTGTAATCCTATGAAAACTATAGACCCACCAAATCTTTACAAGAGCATATTCGGCAGAAATAGAATCTGTATTTTCAAAAAGTGCCTTTAACTGAGGAACAACTTTTGTATATTGGGAATTCCATGGATCACTTAACCAATCCATATCAATTGTATAACGATCTGTAGGAAAATAAGTAGTATTGTTAGCAAAATACTGCGCGTATTGATCAGAATACAAATTTTGAGGAGTTTGGTCATTCCAGGGCACTGACTCTACTGCTTTAGCAAACAATAAAGGTAGTTGAGCTTCACCTACTTCGGCTACGGTATTTTTGTCAGTATTAATCTTTTCATAATTCTTTGTACAAGAATTTATCGTAAGGATAGAAAAGAATAATATAAAATAAATTGAGTAAGACTTTATATCGGCTAATTTTTTCATGATTGACATAATTTTTTATTTTTTTATCGATTAAAACGTCAAGCTAAGGTTGAAGCCAATGCTACGAGTGGAAGGAAATTGCCCATACACTACACCATTTACTGTCATATCAGGGTCAAACTCCAGTTTACGTTTCTTTAGCCCTGGTATATCCAACTTGCTTTTTCCGCGATAAAGCCAAAATAAATTTCTTGCCACCAACGAAAAATTGGCAGATTTAATGAAAAAATTTGGCTGCAGTGGTATGGAATAGCCTAATGAGAGCTCCCGAACTCTAAAATTGGTAGCATCATAGACATAAAACTCACCGTTTCCATTACGTTTACTGGATACTGTCTGCCAAAAATCAGAAGCAGAAATGGTGGAAGATACAGGGTGCCCGTCCTTATCAACACCTCCTAAATCCCATCCACCGTCCCTATGCTCTAAAGTAGGCTTTGTTAAACCACTAAAGGAAAGATTCATTTCTGTCCCATCTACAATTATTCCTCCAACACGACCATCGACCAACATTCTCAAAGAGAACCTTTTATATGCAAAGCTATTTGAAAGTCCCAAAGTTGCAGCAGGATTAAAATCGCCAAATACTTTGGGATCGTTTCCGGCAGCCATATCCGTAATAGGTTTACCATTAGCATCTACTAATAATTGTCCGGTAGCATTTCTTGCCCATCCATAGCCGCTGATATCATTAAAACTTCCTCCAACTGCAATCTGCTCTCGCCCACCAAAATCATAATACCCCCGCAAGTAAACTATATCAAGATTATCACTCAGTGAAACCACTTTATTTTTATTAATCCCCAAATTAAAATCAATATTCCAATTAAAATTTCCGTTTACAACGGGTTTAGCACTCAACACCACTTCGACTCCCTGATTTTGTATATTACCAGCATTGATATATTGGCTGGAAAATCCCGTTGCGGCAGGTATTCCAATAGTTAACAATTGGTTTATAGCATTACTTCTGTAGTAGGTAAATGTAAAATTAAGCCGATTTTTTAAAAAGCCTGCTTCTATACTGGCTTCGGTGTTTTGTACAATTTCAGGTTTCAATCCAGGAATTGGAAATGTTGAGCTCCGCGCTAAATAACCTGGACCTACGCCATTCTGATAACCATAGGTGACATTAAGCAATCCAAACTGGCCGCCATTGCCCACTTCTGCATAGTCAACACCGACCTTTAAGAATGACATAAAATCCGGGAAAGTAAATAACTCTGATAAAACTCCTGAAATACCTGCCGAATAGTAAGCGTAAGAATGTGGAGAAGGTAAACGAGAATCCCAATCGTTACGTACACTTCCATTAAGAAATATTGCGTCTTTATAACCCAAATT
The DNA here is from genome assembly GCA_039936595.1 of Ginsengibacter sp. Taxonomy (GTDB): domain Bacteria; phylum Bacteroidota; class Bacteroidia; order Chitinophagales; family Chitinophagaceae; genus Ginsengibacter. The sequence goes on from JBDTIC010000241.1 coordinate 5,062, forward strand.
CATTTGTCCGAAAACAGATTGTTTTTCCACCTCGCTTCCACCAGAACTTACGGTTGGCTTTGTGCCAAAATTGATACTAAATTTATTTGCCACAAGCAGACCGCTAGCCACATTGCTTACATTATCTGAAACATTATCCGTGTAGATAGCTCCTAACTGATAATTAAGTTTTAAATCTTTAGTAATCTTATTATTTCCTTCAAGGATTACATCATA
>JBDTIC010000242.1:0-2968 GCA_039936595.1 Ginsengibacter sp.
GGGCGTATGATCAAAAAATGAATTGATCTCTTCAAATCCGCCGGCAGAAGCACCAATGGCAATAATATATTGTGGTTCTTTGGTTGACATCTTATTTAATTAGGTAGTGTTGATTATTTAGGAACCAGAGATTTTTTGCTTTAGTATTAAAATTGAATCGAGTACCACTTAAATTTACAATTAATATTTGAGATTCATATTGATTTTTTCTGTTTAATTAGTCTCCTCCATAATAATCTGTTGCACTAATATATATCCATTCCTCCGACTTGGAAACAAAGGCTGCCCTGAATTAGCGCAAGCGTCAACATAGTGGGTCAAACCTTTTTGCCATTATCAGAACCTCAGATTAGCCTGATTTACTGATGATCCTGATTTGGTAATTCTGATAAAGGTTTAAAATTAAGAAATCAGTTGAATCAGGCAATCTCTTAAATCAGTGGTTCTGATTTCTTTTTCTCCTTTTCAAGCTTTTATTAAGTCTTTGCCACGGCTTTTATGTTCAACGAGGATCATGCCTTTCTGCAAAAGTTTACAAATCAATCAGGCTTATTGACACACTAAGTATTTGCCAGTAAACCGAAATATTCATCATCCTCATTTTTACCACCAAATCCTTTCTCAATCGTTTTATACGTTTCCACAAACTCAATAGCGCTGATCCACTTAACCATTTTATAGCCCAATTGATTTTCAACACGCAATCTGAGCGGCGCTCCGTGCTCTAATGGTAAAGGTTTATAATTCATTTCCCATGCTAACATAGATTTAGGTTTCAGGCAGTTATCCAATGATTCAGTATCATAATAAATGCCACCATATAAACCTTCGCCAAACGAATAAAACACTACTGTGGTCACTTCAGACTTAGGTTTTACCAGTTCAATTATTTTGCTAATGGGCACGCCGCCCCATTCCGCAATTCCTGTCCAGCCCTGTATGCAACTGTGCATATTAATACTTTCTTCTTTTTCAAATTTTTTGAGATCATCTAATGAGAGTTCAACAGGGTTTTCTACCAGCCCGCTAATTTTAAGTTTATAATCTTTAAAGTCGTTTGCGGCCAGATCTTTCCATTCCCTTGAGTCCGGCCTCTCGCCATTGGGCCAGAAATAGGGAGAGATATCCTCTTTGGTATAATATTTTCTCGGTTTGAATTTATTAATAGTTTTACGCCATAGCGATACATTTATTTTATTCTCCAGAAACTGAAGTGTTCTTGGTTTTCGCCATGATATCCAATGAGCCAGCATATTAAATCCTATTACGAATACAATGATGGCAATTCCTATCCACAATCCGGTTGAAGAAGTATCATTGGGTTTATTGAGTAGGATATGATTCATGTTTTTACTAAACCCGGTTAAAGCTACAAGAGCCACATGAACGACTATGAATATTACATAGCACAACATGATCAGAAAATGAAACGATCGTGCCGTCTGGCGATTGAAAAATAATTTGGGATACCAGGGAAAACGGCTGTCAATAGCCGGCGACATGGCAAGCCCTGTTAACATGGCTAATGGCGCCATCACAAATATCACTGCGAAGTAAGAAAGTTGCTGCAAGGCATTAAAATGATAAAACCCGTTGGGCTCAACAGGCATATTAAAAGTAGCATAATGTACAAACACATTCCAGCTATCGGGAATGATCTGCAACGACGTGGGCACCAAACGCTTCCACTGATCGGTATAAAGTAAAAGAAAAATAAAAATAACTCCATTTAAAATAAAAAAGGGAACGGTAAGGAAATGCCATGATCTTGCTATGCCTACGGTATGTCGATATCCCGGCAAACCTGCTATGGGACTGATATAACGCGAATCCTGCTTTGCTGTCCAGACTTTATCTATCGGAATCTCTTTTGGCGTAAACCGGATCCATTGAGTATCGGGGCCGCATCCGTCATTCCAGTACAATCTTGGATGATCTACTAAAATAGAAAGGCCGCTTCTTATAATTAAGATCAGGAAAAAGAAATTTACCCAATGACTTATATTGATCCACATAGGAAATCCTGAAGGCTGTCCTTCTAAAGCACCCTGGGAAAAGGATACAGATGGATCCGGCGGTAATCCGAAAAATAAATATTGTATCCAGGCAATAACAATAGATCCAATAAGAACAATTCCTATTATAAAAAGCATGTAAGGTTTTATATTTACAAAAAAGCGCCTGTCTTCAGGATAATGCATTGCTTTTTCAGCCGGGGTGAAACGGGGTATCATAATATCTAAAATTTCATTGCAATAATTAGGCTGCTACAATTGTTTGAGAAAAATATTTAATAGCCTGTAAATTCTTCTGTGCGAATATTATCATCATCTATAGCTGCTTCATTAAGTGTTTTTCGGATCGAAGCTACCATTGATGCAGGACCCGATATATAGTAGATGGGTATTGAAAGATCACCAACATATTTTTGTAACATTTCCTTCGTGAAAAAACCTGTTTCGCCTTTCCAGTCATTAGAGCCTTTTATATCGGTCATTGATGCAATCAACTTAAAGTTAGCATTTGATTTCTGAACTTCTGTTAACTCATCCAGGAAAGCGGCATCTTTAGGTGTCTTGTTAGCATAAAAAAGGAAAATTTTGTGTGCTGTTTTATCGTGTGTCGCTTGTAAAACAATGCTTCTCACGGGAGTTATACCAATGCCGCCGGAAAGAAAGACAGCAGGAATTTTAGTGTTGTTTTGAAGAGTGAAAGACCCATAAGCTCCATCAAAAATTACTTCTGTGCCTGTCGCCATTGTCTCCAGGTTGCGTTTGAAAGCAGTATCACGCATTCTCGTGGTGAATATAATATCGTCTTCATAAGGTGCTCCAAGGGAAAAACCTCTGGTATCTCCTTCGGTATCTGTTTCCGATGGTTTTATAAGCGTGTAATCAGCAAATTGACCCGATTTAAATGTAAACTCCGCTGGCTTACTAAAATGAAATGTCATCGTATCGGAGGCTAC
>JBDTIC010000243.1:0-2928 GCA_039936595.1 Ginsengibacter sp.
AAAAGACAGCAGGCCTGATAAAAGAGCATTGTGGATAAGGCAGCTATTAAACAGAAATGATGATTATGCAATGCATTGGTTTACGTTCTGGAATGATGCGCTGAGGAACGATTATACGGGAACAGGGTATATCACAAAAGGCCGTTACAATATTAGTGATTGGTTGTACAAATCAATAAAGGCCAATAAACCCTACGACGAGTTTGTGAGAGAGCTGGTAAGCCCCACCGAAGAATCCAAAGGATTTATTGAAGGCATTAAATGGCGCGGTGTGGTGAACGCAAGCCAAAAGACAGAAATGCAGGCTGCACAGAACGTATCACAGATTTTTTTCGGGTTAAACTTAAAATGCACATCCTGTCATAACAGTTTTATCAGCGATTGGAAACTGGAAGATGCTTATGCATTTGCCGATGTGTTTGCCGATAGTGCTTTGGAAATAAATCGTTGCGATAAGCCTACCGGTAAATACACCAATGCTAGAATGCTTTGGAAAGAACTGGGTACTATTGATAGTTTTGCAACGAGGGCAACAAAATTAGCGCAACTGGCAGCAAATATGACCAAGCCAGAGGATGGCCGCCTCTACCGCACCATTGTAAACAGGATATGGTCGCAACTTGTAGGCCGTGGTCTCGTTGAACCCGTTGATCTGATGGATAACGAGCCATGGAGCCAGGATCTGCTGGACTGGATGGCTTACAATTTTGAGCATAATAAATCTGACATCAAGGAATTGATTTATTTAATTACAACATCCAATACTTATCAGCTTCAGTCAGTTGGATTTAAGGAGCCTGGTGATATTGTGTCGGCAGAATACAAATTCACCGGTGTGCTAAGGAAAAGGATGTCTGCAGAACAATTTGCAGATGCGGTGGGAAAGGTTATCGGGCCTTTGTTTCCCGATTCATTGAAGGGATATAATCCCGTCGATCAGGCGGATTACGATTCGTCAAACCATCTTTTCGTACGTGCATCGTTGGTGGTTAATAATCCGTTTCTTACTGCTTTGGGCAGGCCCAATAGGGAAACAGTTGCCACGGGCAGGGAGTCGCAGGCAAACCTGTTACAGGCACTGGAATTGACGAATGGAGAGAGATTTAATTTAGCGCTTAAAAAAGGGGCAGAAGCGTGGAAGCGAAAGTTTAAGACCAGTGATGTTATTATTAAAGAACTTTACAAGCGGACATTAAATCGGGAAGTAAAGCCCAAAGAATATGATGTGGCTAAAAAACTGTTGGGAGAGGATGCCGATATCAGCTCCATTCAGGATTTATTCTGGGCGGTTTTATTGCTGCCTGAATTTCAGATTATTTACTAAAGTCAGAATTTAAAATAAATATTAGAACATGAATGACCAATGGAATAGAAGAAAATTTTTGAAAAACACGAGTGCTGCTACCATAGCTGCATTGGCGGCCGGTGCTCCTATGGCAGCTTTTTTATCTTCCTGCAACAGGGAAAAGATAAAAGCAAAAGCTGATACGGTTATTCTTTTGTGGATGGCCGGAGGAATGGCTCATACAGATACTTTTGATCCAAAGAAATACACTCCTTTTACAAAAGGTATGGAAGCAAATAGTGTACTAAGTACTTTTAAGTCGGTGCCTACAGCTTTGGATGGTGTTTCCTTTTCGGAAGGTCTTGAAAGAATTGGTAGTGTGATGAATAAGGGTACTGTTATACGTTCTTATGTGGCAGCGGATATGGGATTTATTTTACACTCACGGCATCAGTACCATTGGCACACCTGTTATAAACCGCCTCAATCTCTTTCTGTGCCCCATATCGGTTCATGGATATCTAAAGAACTGGGTCCTTTAAATCCTGTTATACCGGCTTTTATTGATATTGGCCAAAGATTTACATTAGGCGAGGGGGAGGAACTAAAAGCTTTTCATACGGCAGGATTCCTGGGAAATGAATTTGGGCCTTTCCTGATACCCGATCCCACTTCAGGATTAGAAACGGTCAGGCCACCGGAGGGCATGTCTTCTACGAGATTTGAAAGAAGGAATAAATTGTATAATGACCTGATGAGTCAAGGTGCGGTAGGAGAGTATGGCAGTGATTATCAGAAGGAATCTTTAAGAAGATCCATGGAGCAGGCATATATGCTTTTAAAATCTCCGGAGGCCGCAGCATTTGATATTAGTAAAGAACCCAAAGAGAGTTATGATATTTATAATACCGGTAAGTTTGGTTTAGGATGCCTGATGGCCCGGCGGCTGACAGAGAAGGGCGCCCGATTCATCAGTGTCACCACAGAATATGAGCCGTTTAAAAACTGGGACACACATGACAACGGCTATACCCGCATGATTGATATGAAAAAGCAAATTGATGGCCCTGTATCCCAGTTAATAAAAGATCTTGATAAAACAGGTCACCTGGATCGCACTTTAGTAATATTAGCAAGTGAATTTAGCAGAGATATGATGGTGGAGGGCCGTCCTGGCGCTAAAGTGAAGGAACAGGTAAATCAGCCGGATATAATTGATGATATCAAATTCTATGGCATGCACCGTCATTTTACGGATGGGGTATCGATGTTAATGTTTGGCGGCGGAATTAAAAAGGGCTCTGTGTATGGTAAAACAGCGGACGAGCGTCCCTGTAAGACCATCGAAAAACCTATCGTGATAGATCAGGTACATCAGACTATTTATCACGCACTGGGTATCCCACAGGATTGTAATTATGTAGTTGAAAAAAGGCCATTCTATACCACCCCTGATGGGTTGGGAAAAGCCGAGATGGAATTGTTTGGGTAGGGAGGATACGATAACGAAGGGCTACACCCATCGTTATCGTATAGCGCCCTTTCAGGGCTTTGTATTTCTGCAAAACTGAGTCTTTCAGAGAGCCCTGAAAGGGCGTAATATGCTAACATAGGGCGCTAGCCCTATGAATCAGAGTGCAGCC
>JBDTIC010000244.1:0-9441 GCA_039936595.1 Ginsengibacter sp.
TAAAAACTGCTTATAAAAAGGAACCTGTATTTAGTAATTGCAAAGTAATTTATACAATAGGTCAAAATACCTATAAAGAAAAAATGGAGGCTGACTTTGCCGCCATAGCCACTATCAACGCCAACATTAAAGAGAAGGATATTACCGTATTTAACGAAGGAAGTAATACGGCTATGTTTCGCGGTGGCGCTCAGTTTGCCGACGCCATTACTTTTGGTGCCGATAAAGTTGACAAGAAGCTATCTGAAGAATTCGGAAAAGTGCGTGGTAAAAAGGTCTTAAAGTATAACGAAGAATCAGATTTAACAGACTATTTACAATTGTATTCCGACCTTGCCGACAAATAATTCTCGTTCCTTATTCATCTACTCAAATTTTATTTTTAAGTGTTTAAAGACCAATACAAAGCTGCGGTTAGGGGGATGTTGATTATATTTTTCTTTGCTATTGGATGTACAAAAATTGATACAACAACGATTGGCCAAAATCTCATACCTGGTGTTGACAATATCCATACTTTCGATACTACTTTCGCTGTAATTGCCACCAATTTTGACAATAATGAATGTGATACCGCACAGAGAAGCGATCTGCAGGCATTAGGGATTATAAATAACGATCCGTATTTTGGAAAGACCAATGCAAAAATTTACGTTGAACTCAAACCGGCATCTTTTCCTTATGCATTTCCTGCGGCTGATCCTGACAGTTTATTGTTAGACTCTGCGGTAATAGTGCTTAAGTACTCTTATACTTTTGGCGATACTACGGTTCCTCAAAAAGTGAAAATATATCATCTTCTTGATAGTTTTCGCCTTGGTGATAGTTATACCACGTGCAGAGAATTAGGATATGATAAATCAGTTTTATTGGGCGAAAGATCTTTTCTGCCACTTAACCTAAATGACTCTATCCATGCAATTAATGAAAATGTTACTAATCAACTGAGAATTCCGCTTTCAAATTCTTTTGCTCAGCAGCTTATCCGTGATTCAGCGCAGGTATTCAAGAATGACAATGACTTTGTAAAATATTTTAAAGGATTTGCTATAGTTCCGGACGAGAGTGTTAGTGGACAAGGATTGAACTATTTTGATATCGATAATAAAAGCACACGCCTGTCACTTTATGTAAGGTCATCAAAAAGCGGAGTAAAAGATACATCGCGAATTGATTTTACACTTACGGGACGATCAGCGTTATCCAATTCAGTTATTCGTGACCGGGCAAATGCAGAGATGACCCATCATCTTACCCATCCACCAGAAGGCGATAGCCTTATTTATATTCAAACTTCGCCTGGTACCTACGCAATGCTTACCATTCCAGGACTTACAGGGTTGTCCAACCGAGTTATTAACCGCGCGGAATTAATTGTGGACCAGGTTTATTCATCTAATTCTCTGAATGATATTTTTGCAACTCCCGTGAGCCTATACATCGATACTAAGGACCCGGATATCAATGGTGGCGCTTACATTCCCATTCCCTGCGATTTTAGCACCGCAGAGTTACAGTCACGATTTGCCCATTTGGGTGGAGGCGTTAAACAGTCAAAAGATGATCAGGGAAATCTCATCAGTGAATATGTTTTTAATATCTCAAGATACTTACAATCGATTGTTACTAAAGGAAAGCCAAACCTTAATCTCAGGCTAAGTGCACCTAATTACATTAATAATTTGAAGAGCTACGTTGATTGGTGCGGGCAGTCCATTGTACCCTTTACTTATCCTAAAAACACCATGGCTTACGGCAGAGTAAAATTAAATGGTACCAATAATACTACTACGAGATTGAGACTTCGCGTAATCTATTCTGTGCTTTAATGGTTGAATGAATTTTTTCAGTCTATTTTGTTCTATGAATTTCAATCTATAAATTTGCCCCTCAAAAATAAACAACATGCCATATTTATTTACTTCTGAATCCGTAAGTGAAGGACACCCTGATAAAGTTGCTGACCAGATCAGCGATGCGCTTATTGATAATTTTTTAGCATTTGATCCCCAAAGTAAAGTGGCGTGTGAAACGTTGGTGACGACCGGGCAGGTGGTACTGGCCGGAGAGGTAAAGTCAAAAGCATATCTCGATGTTCAGGAAATCGCCCGTGCGGTAATCAGGAAGATTGGCTATACGAAAAGTGAATATATGTTTGAGGCCAACTCGTGTGGGATACTGTCAGCTATTCATGAGCAATCTTCTGATATCAACCAGGGTGTGGTTAGAAATAAAAAAGAAGACCAGGGTGCAGGCGATCAGGGCATGATGTTCGGGTATGCTACCAATGAAACAGAAAATTATATGCCGCTATCGCTCGATATCGCCCACAGCCTTTTAATTGAACTCGCCGCATTAAGAAGAGAGAATAAAGATATTAAATACCTGAGGCCAGATGCGAAGAGCCAGGTAACACTTGAGTACAGTGATGATAATAAACCGGTAAGAATTGATGCAATTGTTATATCTACGCAGCATGATGATTTTGATAAGGAAGACAAGATGCTGAAGAAGATTTCTGATGACGTAAAAAAGATATTGATTCCGCGCATGAAGAAAAAATATCCGAACTATGCTCACCTGTTCAATGACAAAATAAAATATCATATTAATCCCACCGGGAAATTTGTAATAGGTGGGCCACATGGTGATACGGGCCTGACAGGGAGAAAAATTATTGTAGATACTTATGGAGGAAAGGGCGCTCATGGTGGTGGTGCATTTAGTGGAAAGGACCCAAGCAAAGTGGATAGAAGTGCGGCTTATGCAGCAAGGCACGTTGCTAAAAACCTGGTAGCCGCAGGTGTTTGTGATGAAGTACTTGTACAGGTCTCTTATGCCATTGGTGTAGCACAACCTACGAGCATCAATGTAACTACTTATGGAACTTCTAAAGTAAATTTAACAGAAGGAGAGATTGCAAAAAAAGTAGAAGCTATCTTCGACATGCGGCCTTATTTTATTGAGCAACGCTTAAAGCTTCGTAATCCCATTTACCAGGAAACTGCCTCTTACGGCCACATGGGCCGTAAAAATGAAATAGTTACTAAAACTTTTAATATTCCTAACGGTTCACCTAAAACTGTGAAAGTGGAATTATTTACCTGGGAAAAATTAGACTATGTGCCGAAAGTGAAAAAGGCGTTTGGGATAAAATAAATTTTCAATTCCGGTTTTTATGATACCACGCGATGAAGGCGTTGCTGGTCACATAACACATTTAATTATCAGGTTCTCAATTTCTCGCCCTCTCCTGTAATGTCGAACGTTCGCATCCACTTCAATGCTGACTTACGATATCGACCTTGATCTGGAGATGATTACGTTGGCGGTGGTTAGGATGCACGAACTGCCATATTTCAATTCGGGATTGCGAATTACATTTCGCATGCACTCTTAGCAACGGGACCACGTTTCGTGTGCTATGACCAAAGGCCGTCAAACATATATTTAAAAAGACTGGAATTGGGCTTTCTTGTTATATGTTTCCTCACCAGAAGTTTTGAATCCGTGTATTATTATATTCGTTTGAGGAATATCTGCCTTGTATCAACACAATTCAGTTTGATAAAGTTTACATTAACAGCAGCTTAATATCCAGGCCGAGCTTTATTTACAGGCAGTTAGCCCTCTTTTACTAAAAGAGGGAACAGAATTTGATCTAAAGGTTGTGAAATAAAAATTACATTTTATGGATAAGAGAGAAAAATTAGCGGAAATGGAAAAGTTGTCGCGGGTTCTGGAAGATATAGTAAATACCCAGACTTCCCTTTTAAAGAAAATTGCCCAGGTTGAAGTAGAAAACATGAATCTCGGAAACGGTCTGATAGATAAACAAATACCAGATATGATGTCCAAATCGGATGAAACTTTAGAACTTGCTACTAAACTGGACAATGAATTTAAGGAAGCGACCCAAAAGTTTATAAAAGACAATAAGTTAGACGAAGTACTTACTGAAACTGTGTAAAGATTAATGAATCTGCTAGTTGTTTGTTAATGCTATACCGGCCCAGCGGGAAAGTTCCCGCCAATGTCGGTAAAAAGTGTTTTGGTTAAAAGATCTTATCATCGCTGAAGATGGTTTATATTTTTGAATATATATTCAACAGGGGAAAGAGGATCCAAAATGAGGCAACTAACTTATCCTATCTAAAAAATATACATCCATTTGATGGTGTGTAATCCATTTGATGGTGTGTAATTCATTTGATGGTGTGTAATCTATTTGATGGTGTGTAATTCATTTGATGGTGTGTAATCCATTTGCTGGTGTATATTTTAGAAGATTTTATTCATGAAATTAATCCCACTTTATCTTCTTTGGTGCTAGAAACATCCTTTTTCTGGCTTATTTTTTCTTCCGCTTTTACCTCAAATATTCTATATTGTTCGCGGCCTCGTTTTCGGTAAGTCATTATTAAATATCTAATAAACTTCTATATCAAGACTCCACATGTATTAACTTTATAAACGCATGAATATCAAAAAAATAAAAAATTCTCTTATATTTTGCAATTCAAAATTATATCTTTAGAATATTACACAATTGATTAGATTTATAAAAGAACTTCCATTTGAGACCACCCCATAAAACATTCGCCCAACAGCACCGTCCAAAAAAAAATCTTTTAATAGGAGGAATTCCTTCTGTTATCGATGCCATGAACAACGGAGTACAACTGGAAAAAATTTATTTACAGGATACCATTTTTTCTTCTCCGGAGGCAGAAGAATTAAAGCATATAGCACTCCAATTTGAAGTGCCCGTTAATAAAGTACCTTTTGAAAAAATCAGGAATTTTAACCTTGAAAATCCTAAAGGTTGTATTGCGTTAAAATCAAAAATAAAATACCAGAATCTTCAGGATGTGATTTCATTGGTTGTAGAAAATGGAGAAACACCTTTATTGCTTTTGCTTGATGGTATTACGGATATCAGAAACATTGGCGCATTAGCGAGGACTGCTTATTGCTGCGGTATTCATGCGATGGTAATTCCGGAAAAAGGAGTAGGCACTTTAAATGAAGACGCCATAGCTACTTCTGCCGGAGCGTTGGAAAGTATGTCGGTTTGCCGAGTTAAAACTTTGCACAGCGCTATAGACGAATTACATCTGAACGGCATAAAAGTTTTTGCCAGCGAAATGGCTGCCATAGAAAATGTTTTTGACATGAACTTTAAGGAACCGAGTGCTATTATAATGGGGAGTGAAGACAAGGGCATCCATCCATCACTCTATAAGCTTTGTGACCATCGGTTTAAGATTCCCATGCAGAAGGATTTTGAATCATTAAACGTGTCTGTCGCGGCGGGTATGATCCTATACGAAGCAATGAAGCAAAGGATTATTTAAAAAATCACTTTGTTTGAAAATGACTACTTCAGAGTAAGTTGTATCCCAAAGTTAATATTCGTGTGATCCTGCGGTAAATAGGTATTGGTGAGGTTGTTGGAACTTGTTATCTGCAAATAAAATTTAAAAGTTTCCCAACCCATAGCCAGTTTCAGTGTTGGTTCCCATAAAATGGAGGATGGATGAGAAACAATGTTATCCAGATCTTCTTTATCTGGACTGACGTTTAGATCTTTCAATTTTAAATTCAAATCACAGAACCTTGACCCCAAGGCTACTTCTAAAAATCCATTTGAAGAGCTGTAGCCAATGGATGGCTGTATAAAATATCTTATCAGACCAAGATTGGCCTTTTGATTACTCTGATAGGTATGCTTTTCAGAGCCTATGCCTGCGCCAGCATAAGTTTCAAAAGTCCATCTGTTTTTGGCGCCGAAAGGTTTATAGTATCCGGCACCTATTTCAAATAAGCTTCCTCTACCTGTTTCTGTATGGGGGTTACCATTAACGTCTACCTCGTCCGTATTACCTGCAAAAAAAGAGTTAAACATAATACCTATTTTAGGACTTAGTGAATAAGCAAGCTGGACATCCCCACCTTGATAATTATCTCCACCGCTAAAACCTCCATTAATTTTCAAGGTGTTTTTTTCTTTAAAGAGTGGGATGTTGGCGGCATTGGGTGCGTAGTAGTAATGGGTACACCCCGTGAAAACAACTAAGATGCAGGCGACAAAGCCAGATTGCATTATGTTATTTTTCATATTGATGTTGGTTTAATCTTAAAACTCTAAGTCGATTTTTTAGTCATCATCATCTTTAGCCGGAATAATAAAGGCTGCTCTTTTTGGTGAAGGTACTATACTGTTCATACCTTTGATTCCTCTCCATAATATTTCATTAAACTCAGCGTCCGGAACCGCATCTTCCTTCGAGAAATTAAAGGTTTCGCTTTTTCGGGACAATTCGCTTACTACTTCATTTTTCTCATTCAGATCAACAGTTACCGGCAAATGATTGTAGGTGGTGTAATCAGGTATTGCTGTAAAACTGCGCCATAAAGGAGTTGCAGCAGCATCGTATTGGCTCATAGGAGGAATTCCCAAAATTAATTCGATTGTTCTTACTAAGCCGGCAGTAGAGTAGGGGGTATGGTCAACATAATTTCTTTTTACATAAGGGCCCACTATATATGCCGGACTACGATGTGCGTCAATATGATCTGGTCCATTTTGAGCATCGTCTTCAAGAATGAATACTACACTTTCTTTCCATATCGGGCTTTTACTTAAATAGTCAATGAACATTCCCACTGCAAGGTCGTTGTCGGCAGCCATAGCAAAGGGCGATGGTTTTCCCGCTCTCATACCCTGGGTGTGGTCGTTAGGAAAACGGATAGTACTCAAACGTGGCAGAGCATTAAGGCTTACTAATGAATCAAAATCTCTTTTCCATTGTTGAAAGCGCGATGTGTCTCTGAAATCTAAATCCCAGCCTGAATAGTAAGGGCAATAATGATTTCTTAACACCGGTATGCTTGGAATATAATTAGCAACAAATTCACCATAAGTACGATAGCTCACGCCGGCTCTATTACAATTGTCCCACAAGAAACCGTCCTTATTATTAGCAATGGCCCTGTTCCCTTCGCCTGCATAACTGCCACCACGGCCACCATAACTGGTAGGCCACGTTTTTTCCATGTAGTCAGTACAGTAAGCGCCTAAAGACCATTCATGCCCGTCCGCACTTACCTCAGCGTTCACATAAAAATTATCGAGCAACACAAAGTCTCTTGCCATCTTATGATGATTGGGTGTTACGTTGTTGCCAAATAAAACAAGACTTTCATCGCCATTGCCCTCTTTCATATCTCCAAGCACCTGGTCGTAAGTACGGTTTTCCTGGATTACATAAAATACATATTTTATCGGGGAAGCATCCTTAATAGAACGGGGGACAGGATTGCCCTCCATACCTTCAGTAACTGTTTCTTTTTCTTTATTATAAGGTGTATTATCATATACTTCTTTTGTATAAATACTTAATTGCTTTGTATCAGGTGTATGAATGATGCTCATGGTGCCGATAAATAAGCCGGCGATATATTGACTGTATTTTGCTACCGCAGTATCGCCTTCATGAAGGCCCACTTTTGACTTTGCATAAGAAGGGTTAGGACCGTTAGGATTGGGGAATGAAGAAAATCCTTTGCCGTTGGTGACAAAGATTTTATTTCCAATGGTTTTGACGCAGGTGGGATACCATCCTGTAGGAATGAACCCTTTTGATTCGCTCTTTCCAGGTTTAAAAACATCGAATAATGCAAGACAATTATTATCGGCATTAGCAATGTACAATGTTTTTTCATCAGGACTTAACGCAAGCCCATTCGTTGTAGAGCCCTGTGGAGCTTCCGGATACAACGATGAGGTCAATGTTTCAATCACTTTTTTTGAACGAACATTAATCACAGTTACTGAATTATCGTTGGCATTGGCAACAAATAAATAGTTTCCGTTTTTGGTGAGACAAATATCATTAGGATTATCACCTACATGAATTTCCTGGGTGATAGATCTTGTTATAGTATTAAAGACAATCAGTTTATCGCAGCCCCAGCAGGTGATATACAATTCTTTGTTATCCGGCGATAGCAGGCAGGTATATGCCTCTCCACCTAACTGGTATTTGCCGGCTATTTTTTTAGTGATAAGATTTAAAATATAAAGTGAATTATCTTCTTTGGTGACTACGTACAGCAGATTTCTTTTATCATCAATATCAATACCGGCAGGAGATATTTTTACAGGCCATTTTTTACCAAGCACCAGGGTATCCTGCCTGATCAGTTTGTTATGTTTGATGGCATACTTAATGATCCAGTTGTCATTTCCACCTGCGGCATAAAGGAATTTTTCATCAGCGCTAAACTTTAAGCCCAACCAGCAACGGGCTACTGTGATGTTGTCCAGTATCTTTTCCGATCGTGTATCGATCAGTTGAATACTCTGTGTGCTTTGCCCATTATTGGTTACTGCAATATATTTCTTTGACTTACTTACTGCCATGTTCAAAGGAAGGTCACCTAACAAGTACCCTTGTCCTGCAGGTGAAAGGCTCCATCCGGTAGGCAGCATTACTTTATTCGGAGAAGGCTGCTGTGCCTGCGAAGACAATATAATTAAAGTGGAAAAGATAAGAAAGGAAATTTTTTTCATGATATAGAATTGAATAGTATAGAATAAATATTGCGCTGATAAAACCGGTTTCAGTATTTGTAATCCGGACAGTGGATAATCAAAACTACTTTATTTCGGGAAAAACTTAATGGTGTTTTTTTGGTGGTTAATTAATATCTGATGGGATACTTTCTGCAATTGCTTTTGTTATTGGCCTTATTATGTGATTTCCACTTTGATTTTGATCATTTTTATCAAACCGTCTGGATTTCAAATCTACCTATCCAACCTTAATAAAGGTGAAATGGTATAAAGTCATCAACCTTATTTTTCGATTAGAATGAAGATGCATGATAAATTCTTTTTTTGCTGCCAAAGCAAGTAACATTACAACAAGAGAATAAGGTAGAAAAATTGAAACTTCAATTCTGGTACTAAGGTACAGAAAAGTATATGCTGCATGGAAGCCGAAGAACTTGTGTGGAAAGCAAAAATTGATTTCTAAAACGAAAAGCTGAAGGGAGCGCTTCTTTTTTTTTATTGAAAGAGAATCTAAAATGAATTTATTATTGATTACTTTTTTATCAAAAAGATAATTTTCATCTTTTAAAGAAATGAGCAAGAAACACGATCATGGCTAATGTTTGACCATGTTAGATTTGATCATTTACCACTCGTTGCCCTGGTATAGAAAGTATTCAAATCATTGTGAATATTCTTTAATGCCTCTTCGTGCAGGTAAATCATGTGGCCATCTTCATAATGCTTAACAGTGATATGTTTTTGTAACTCGGGGGCGAGGTTTAAATGATTTAGCTCATATTCAGTTTTAAAAAAGGGAGTAGCGAGGTCGTAATAACCATTACCCGAAAACACGTGCAGGTAAGGATTTTGAGTCATCA
>JBDTIC010000245.1:0-7132 GCA_039936595.1 Ginsengibacter sp.
CTGTACAAGATAAAACGAGGAAGGAAGGTTTTGAACATTGGGCCAATTTTCTTGATGGAATCCGTTCTGGCAAAAATGAAAGTCTTCACGCGGATATTAATGATGGGTTTTTCTCATCAGTCCTTCCTCTTTTATCCAATATTTCTTACAGGCTTAAAAGAAAACTAAATTTTATGGGTGGGGATATCGATAATGAAAGATTTGTAAATGATTCAGAAGCAAATGCAATGTTAACACGTATCTACCGTCCTCCATATGTAGTTCCTGATAAGGTTTAATTATTAAAAGAGAGTTCCGTATCATCCTTGTCGGCTTCAAACAAGAATTGTTTGTGCTAAACCTTTTCAATCAGCTGCCTTTGGATTCAATTCAGTTGTTTGTGGGTTAAACAATTTTTAGTTGAATTCAAGTTTACCGATACCAGAACAGTCAATAAACTCAACAATATCATAATCATACACACGGCTTACACCCACTGTGCAGGGATTTTTTAAATTTTTCGCTGAAGAATATACTCTTTGTTATCAATCTCTACTGCTATTTTCACCGAATTTTGTCCGGCGATTAAGGATGATGTGTCCGTTAGGAGGCGGCAGGCCGGTGCTTTTGTTCCTCTATATGGCACTAAAACGGATACAAAAACAGAAGGTGCCTGCCCTTTGTAAACTGCCGTCACGGATGTCCTGCGCTCTCTCTTGCCGTATGCCCATGCGTACCATCCTTCTTCTTCATAAAGTGTTATCGGTTGTTGTTTTCCTTCAAGCTGAATCAATAGATTCACATCCTTGAAACCGGTAGTAATGCGTTTGTTTTCATTGTCGATATGAATTGTGCCGGGAGCCAAAGGAAAATGAAGCTCAATGTCCCCCTTGTCATCACCAATGGCTTCATCTAAGATAACAAAGAATGGACGGCTGGTTCTTTTTTCTGAAAACCAGAAAGTTCTTCGGTGAAGAAATTTTTGGTAAGAATAATTCTCAATACAAAGAAGATCGGCATCCTTACTTGATTCCCAATGGCGGTGTCGCCCAAAGACATCGGTATTTTTTCCGTTGATGGTAAGGGTTGGGTGCACTCGGGTTTGCCGGTGCCAAGCACGGGCCTTCTCATCATTACCATAAGTGTAAAACCCACTATCAGGCATAAGCCAACGACCATAAGCATATAATTCAAACGTTCCATTGTCGGGTTGGTCATGCCAGGGGTTAAGGGATGGTGGCGGGCAATGGACTGCCATATAGACTTGATCAGGAGTCCATCCGTTTCGCAGTGTATAGAGTCCGGCACTGGTAAAAGCAGTACTGCCATTGTCGGGAAGGGAGTTAAGATCTAAATCAGCCAACGCCTGGTATTTGGGATTGTTAAACCGCCGGCTGGCTTCCAACAGCGTAGCATAGAGATGCCAGGTTTTCCGGTCGTCTGAAGTGATGATATCCCTGGCTGTATCCCCAAACATCGGGAAAGCCAATTCTGGAGTGGATAGCCCAAACATATGATCGGCCATGGCCTCCACCCGCTCCTGATAATCTAATGGCATATCACGGCCTAAGTCCTGGACATATTCGTCAATTTTCAAGACATCCTGATATACTGCCAAATGGTAACCACCACACCATTCCCGTTGCACACCATCTGTAGTAGTTTGTGCAATCAAATTTTCATGGGTGATTTTAATGGCAATGTCCAACCATCTCTCTTTGTCCTTATATTCAGGGAACGTATGGATAACATACACGAAACCGTGTTGTTCAAAAATAGCCTTGTTATGTACTTGTCTCATCGGCATCGCTTCGGTTTTTACCTGATGATCATAAAGAGAAGCCAATAAGATCCCCAAAAAATGAGAAGTAAACGCTTTTGAGTGAACAAATACGGCAAACGTCCTGCACAGGTTTGTAGCACGAATTCCTGTTTGCAGATCTAACCAGGCATATCCACGCCAGTCGTATACCGGATGATCTGCATATAACGATGTCTCCAGGGAATGTTTTTTGATCCAGTCTGTTGAAAGTTCAACAAAGGCATGTGCATATCTTTCGTCTCCGGTAGACACGTAAGCCTTTGAAAGATCAGCTACCCAAAAGAACCGATACATGGCCGCTATCCATTCAATATCGCCAGCCGGATCTGATGCCCAGTCTATATCCGGCCCATAATCTGCGGAAGGATAAGGCCCCCATTGGAAAATGTGGTTCACTATATCATTTGCCCGCTGAATACTCCTTTTAGTATCGATTTGGTCAATTTGCGAACGTTCTGTGGGTTTGGGGAACCGATTTCGATAATAGTTTAATAATTCCTTGAGGGCTGCTTCATTCCCCTTCCGCTCCAATATTCTTTTCACGGAAACCAATTCATGTAGCTCCAGATTTAATACAGAAAATAACTTAGAAGGTGGCAATGAGGTTAATTCAGGTCCTTTTTCTTTAAGACTATCGGATAAGGTAGGGCGGGCTAAAGCCTCCAAGGGAAAAGCAGAGCCCATACTCATCGTTAAACCTGACATGGTTAATGCACCCATAGAAAGAAATTTTCTTCTGTTTAAATGATTCTTCATAGAATTAAATATTGTATTAACGTTGATTTTTAAATGCTAATTTAAGATATAACAAAATGAGTGATAAATGAACTCTATAGAAACAAATATCCTTTTCGGTATCTATACGGACAATAATAATCGAGCCGGTCATTTATCCATATTTATGTTCTTTGCATCGCCCGTTGTTTCAACGCGCGTTGGTGGCGTTGAGAACGACTTGATCCCGTTTAAAATACTAAGAGGCTTTCTTTCCACTCCCAAGCCAGATCTTCTTAAATAAATAATAGTAATAAAACTGATATCAATGAAATGAGACAAATTTTTTTATAATAAATCCATAAACTCAAGCAATTTTAATTGAACTCAATATACCTATATAAGCATACCATACGCTCTCGGCTTAATCACCATGATAAGAATGTGGCTGGTCTGTTTAGACTAAAAGAGAATGTATATGACCTGTTTAGAGGGAACAATCATTTTACGGTTGAAAGTATAGAAAATATGATCGATCCCATCCGGGATATTTTACTTCATTAAGGTTGCTAATAAGGAGGGAAGTAAGCAGATCGTTGTAAAATCGCCGGATACGTACAATTGAAGTTCAATAAGTACAGGAGCTCCATGGGACGCTTGGGTGTCATTGGTCTTGAAAGGAATACGTTGAAATACTTATACCTCGTTGTAGGACGGCAAAGATCAGGGCAGCAGTATTCTATTGAATGGATAGTGCTATTGGCTAGCGAATGTGATATTTAACGACAAAGGTTTAATTGGAGCCTGTAATCAAGACAATAATTTTAGCTGTCCATTGCCAAAAGAGGACCTATGCAAATAGATGGCAAAAAAAGTCAAATCACCTTTTTTAAATCACATAAAAAATTCTCATTTAAAATACATGCTGTAGTGAATGTGGTATTAGACATAGATTGATGCCGATCTGTTACTCTGAGCCTGTCAAAGAGAGGTGTGCTACCATCAATAAATAATTTTCAATAACTAAATTCTGGCTTTATATTTAACCAAATGACCTGACATGATTACACATCCAACCTCCCGAGTTAATCTCTTGTTTTTTATGGCTGTTTCTTTCCTCTCTTTATCAGGGTTTATAACTCCTCGTAATACTGTAAATGATAGCTTATTCGAAATTCGAAACACTGCGGGACGACAACTTATTAATCCCGATTTAGAAACAGTGAGAAAACGGATTGTGAATGATCTCCTGCAGCCATTGGTAAATACAGGTAAAATAAAACAATTGATTGAAACCATTCAACCCGATGGAAACTGGACTGGCATTAATTACAAGGACACCACCAAAACGGGTTTTCAACATAGCATTCATTTGGAAAATATGCTTGACCTCGCGAGAGCTTACAAAAAGCCGGGTGGCCCATATTATAAAAATGCAGCCGTAAAGAAAACAGTTTCTGTAGCGCTGGATTTTTGGATTGCTCACGATTTTATTTGTGAAAACTGGTGGTGGAATGAAATGGGTACACCCAACTATATGATCAATACACTGCTGATATTAGATACAGAACTTACTGAGAAGCAGCGAACAGAAGGAGCCCGTATCGCAAGCAGGGCCAGCTTTACCGAGGGAGTAGGGCCCCGGCCCGGCGGCGATTTTGTGCCAATTGCAGGCATGGTGTGTAAGCAAGCGCTTTTTTTGAGAGAGGCAGCGATGTTGCAACATGCCATAGACGTGATGGTGGCCCAGGTGGTAATAACAGATCGAAGAGGTATCAACCCGGATATGGGATTTCATCATCGTCTTGACAATGTGACTTCCATTCATACTTATGGTACCAGCTATGTAAGTTCATTCGCCTATTGGGCGGTGAAATTGGCCGGTACACAATTTACTTTGCCTGATAGTGCTTTGAAATTGTTAATCGATTACTATCTCGATGGTATTTGCAAAGCGACGGCCTTTGCCATTTACCCTGATCCGGGCGCGGAAAACCGTGACCTCAGCCGTAAAAACGCCCTTCATGCATCAGGTACAGAAATACCGGAGAACCTGTTGATGGCTTCCGATTACCGAAAAGAAGAATTGCAAAATATCATACAAATAAGAAAAGGAAAACATTATCCTAACCTGGTGTGGGATAAATATTTCTGGCACTCTTCTTATTTTGCCCACCAGCGAAAAAATTATTTTACATCTGCAAGGATGTATTCTTCGCGTCAAAACAATGTGGAAGAACCTTATAATGAAGAAAGTTTAAAAATGCATCATCTTGCCGATGGTTCTAATTTCATTAGCCGCACGGGTAGGGAGTATGTCAATATATTTCCGGTGTGGGACTGGCAGAAAATACCGGGAGCTACCATCGTACAAAAGCCGCTCTTGCCTTCTTCAAAAGAAATAGCAAAAAAAGGACTCACTGATTTTGTAGGCGGAGTTACGAATGGAGAATTCGGTGCTGCTGCTTTCGACTTCAGGAGTGTACATGATCTGCTTACTGCACGTAAAGCCTGGTTTTTTTTTGACAGGGAATATGTTTGCCTCGGCGCTGACATCCATTCTGAAGAAGCCTACCCGGTCGTGACAACCTTAAACCAGAGTTTGCTGAAAAGTAAGGTAGTTGTAAAGATGAAAGATGGAGTGGAGACCCTCATGAAAGACCAGCACTTCTTGAATAACGTTTCGTGGGTATTACAGGACAGCGTTGCTTATGTATTTCCTAATCCAATAAGCGTACATCTTTCCAATACAGCGGCCTCAGGCGACTGGAAGGACATCACTCACCAGTCGTGGGCTATGACAGAACCCGTGGTTAAAAAAGAAGTCTTTAGTTTGTGGATAGACCACGGCACGAAACCTCAAAACTCGAGCTATAAATATATAGTAGTGCCGGGGATCGATTCAAAAAGTTTAAATGATTATGTCAGCAATTCAAAAGTAAGAATCTTGTCTAATACACCCGAAATACAAGCTGTGCAGCATTCGGGTTTAAACCTTACTCAAATTGTTTTTTATAAACCAGGCTCTTTAAAAATACAAGGTGGCCTGCAGGTTACTGTAGAAGAACCGTGTATCTTGATGCTAAAAACGTCTAACGGACGAATTAATGAAATAGCAGTCTCGGATCCTACACAAAAATTAAAATCACTTGAGTTTTCCATAAACGCCTTGATTTCAGGTAATGGAGATAATTGGCACGTTGGACAGGACAAAGGCAAGAAAAGCAGTGCAATCAAAGTTGATTTGCCAAAGGCTGGGTTCGCAGGCAATAGCGTGGTTATGATTTTATCTCAATAAAGAAGGCCTATAGATAACAGGTGCTTTCATCGCTTTTGATAAATTTTCAGCAACCGCTATATGTTTTATAACACGTTAAATAATCGTGGCAATTTCACGGGCCGTTACTTTACTCTTATTTTTACAAAAAACAAAAATCAGTGAAGCACCTTTTATTTTTTAGTTTATCAACCATTTTATTTATGGCATGTAAAGCCCAGGATAATCTATCTTTTGTAAAAGAAAAAGATGATAACACTTTATTGTGGCAGGTGAGTGGCAACGGATTAAAAAAGCCAAGTTTTCTCTTTGGTACCTTTCATTTATTGTGCAAAAATGATGTTCATTTCAGCGATCAATTGCGTAAGGCCGTAAAATATTGCGATGAAATTTATATGGAAATGGATATGGATGATCCTTCCATGCTGCTCAGCAGTATGCTTTATATGAATATGAAAGGAGGCAAAAAGCTGGAGGACCTTTATACACCCGAAGAATATAAAAGGCTTCAGACCTATTTTGCAGATACGCTCCATATGCCTGTGATGCTGCTTCAAAGTGCAAAGCCTTATTTTTTGGTAGCTCTTCTTTATCCTAAAATGATGGAATGTAATGATCCTGTGGGATTGGAAACTGAATTGGTAAAAATGGCAAAAGATGATAAAAAGGAAATTCGCGGATTGGAAACGATGCAATTCCAGGCATCTGTATTCGATAGCATTCCTTATGAATGGCAGGCAAAAGAATTGCTAAAAAATATTGACAGTTTCTCTGTTTATAAAAATGAATTTGACACGATGCTGGGCTTTTATAAAGATCAGCAACTTGATTCTTTGAGAAATATGATCACTAAAAGTGAATTTGGTTCAGATCAGTACCAGGATCTTCTCTTAAATGACCGGAATAGAAACTGGGTAAATCAATTGAAGGATATCATGAAAAAGCAAAGTGTATTTGTTGCCGTAGGCGCAGGACACCTCGTGGGAGATATGGGATTAATTAATCTTCTTAGAAAAGCCGGATATAAAGTAGAGCCACTGGAAAATAAAAAAAACTCTGCCGGAGGCAGTGAAATATGAAGAGAGGCAAAAAGCAAAAGGCAAAAAGCAGGACACGATGCATAAATAAGGAGTACAAAAAGTATAAGTTCGTAGTAGAGCTTACCTCTCTTTCAGAGGAGCGCCTGTCCCAATAAAATTGTGAGGTTGGGGTGAGGCAGTAAAAACATAAAACTATCATACCTCTGTTTTTGTCTTTTCTAATAATTGACGAGACTGATTTTTAACGATTTCGTCAGAATTCTTGAATATAGGTTGCAAAATTAGTTTGATTAACACAAT
>JBDTIC010000246.1:0-6367 GCA_039936595.1 Ginsengibacter sp.
ATGCATTGATCTCTACAGAAGACATCAGGTTTTACGAACATTCAGGAATAGACCCTATAGCGCTGGGACGTGCTATTAAAGGCTTAGGTAACCAGGGAGGCGGCAGCACGATCACACAGCAGCTTGCCAAAAATATACTGGGTCAACAAAACCGCGTTCCCGTGTTAAGAAGAGGTATAGACAAACTGAAGGAGTGGATTGTCGCACTGAAGTTAGAAAGAAATTTTACCAAGCAGGAAATTATCGCCTTATACCTGAACCGCGTATCCTGGCTTAATGTATATGGCATCAGAAATGCTTCATTAATCTATTTTCAAAAAGAGCCATCTCAACTAACGCCCGATGAATCTGCTTTACTGATAGGTATGTTGAGCGGACCTGGCCAATATGATCCCCGCCGCCATCCGGAAGCTGCGCTGTCCCGGAGAAACCTGGTGTTAGACAGGATGGTTACTAATGATGTTCTAAAGCCGAAAGAGGAAGCAGCCTTAAAGAAAAAGCCCCTGGGAGTAAAATATAAGCCAATCAATGAGAGCCAGGGAATAGCACCTTATTTTCGTTCTGAACTTACAAAGACTTTGAAGGAATGGTGCAAAACACATAAAGATCCACAAACAGGAAACAATTATGATCTATACCGGGATGGGCTAAAAATATATACCACCATTGATCCGGAGATGCAGCGCTTCGCTGAAGAAGCCGTGATAAAACACATGACCGCTATGCAAAAAAGCTTTGATCGCCAGTTGTCAAAAAATGTTTGGAAAGGACATGATGATATTTTAAATCGCGCGATGAAAGAAAGTGAACGATGGAAAAACATGAAAGAAAGTGGCGCTACAGATGCAGAAATACAAAAATCATTTACTGTGCCGGTAAGTATGAAAGTATTCGCCTGGAATAAAAAAAGAGAAACGGACACCGTGATGACCCCGATAGATTCCGTCAAGTATTTTAAACAGATGATGCAAACCGCATTCCTGGCTATGGACCCTATTTCAGGTGATGTAAAAGCATGGGTAGGTGGCATTGATTTTAAATGGTTCAAATACGATCATGTGACGGCTAACAGGCAAGTCGGCTCTACCTTTAAGCCTATACTTTATACACTTGCATTGACTGATGCGGGACTTACACCCGAAAGCTATATCGGGGGGCAACCTATTACACTTGCCAATAAAACGATCACCGGGCCAGGCGGCACTATGGCTTATTGCCTGGCAAAATCGATAAACGTTGCGGCTTATGATCTTATGAGTAGAATAGGCCCCAAAAAAACTGCCGAGTTCGCCCACCTATGCGGCATTAAAAGCGATATCCCTATTGTACCTTCTATTGCATTAGGATCGGCGGATATTCAATTGATCGAAATGCTGCGTGCATACACTATGTTTCCCAACAGGGGCTTTAACGTACAGCCTAACTTTATTTCCCGTATTGAAGATAGAAATGGCAATGTTTTACAATCTTTTGAACCGGAAGTAAAACAAGTGATCAGTGAGACAGATGCATACACCATGTATAAGATGATGCAGGGAGTAGTTGACTTTGGAACTGGAGGATCTTTGAGATGGAAATTTGGAATAAATAGTGATATGGGCGCCAAGACGGGTACTACTAATGACAATACAGATGGATGGTTCATAGGCTATACCCCACAGCTACTTGCTGGAGTGTGGGTAGGCTGCGATGACCCCTTTCTTCACTTACCCAAGTATGGTACGGCAGGTGGAAGCCAAATGGCATTGCCTGAATGGGCCTATTTTATGCAGAAAGTGTTTGCTGACAGATCCCTGGGCATCGACCCGAGAGCAGAGTTTCAGCGGCCGGCCGAGTTAGATAATAACCCAATTTATGCAGATCAAAACTTTTCCGCTATCGTTCAGGAAGGACATGGAGGTGATTCGGCAGACGTACAGGGAAATGGCAATGCCAATGATTATGATGTGCCTGTTGATGTCCCGGTAGAATCTGATTTTAGCAAAGAACCCACGAAAGAGAAAATGCCTGTCGTTGAAACAAAAAAACCTTTAGGCCCTGCATTTTATAATCCTAATAAAAAAGACACAAGCAACAAAAAAAATAATAATCAGTCCAAAAAAAACGATCCTAAACCAAAGACTAGTCAAAGCGATTATTAAAGGCCTGGATTGAGAAAATGAAAGTTTAAAAATAAAGTATCAAAATGTCGTCTATAGCGATTGTACGCTATATTTGCAACTTAACCTGACCTAATGAAAAAAACATTATTTCTTCTTATTGCTGTAGCGTCTACAGCATTTATATTTGCTCAAAATAATAGCCCTCTTAAATTGATAAAGGGTCAGCAATACCTGGTGGAAAATAAAATTGTTACTGCCAACACGATACAAATGCAGGGACAAGCAATGGATAATAATACCGACATGTTTTCAACGTACAAAATTGAGGTGACAGGCCATGATGGAAATAAATATAATCTTACTAACACCATTACCAATATAAAAATGAATGTGAGTATGATGGGACAGGAAATGAGTTTTGATTCCGATAAAGAAGACGATATGAATGGCCAGATGGGAAGTGCGTTTAAAGGTCTGATCAATCAACCAAAGCAGATACAGTTAGATAAATCGGGAAAGGTTCTCACTTCCGGAAGTGATTCTTTGTCTGGAATGATGAAAGAATTAAACTTTGATGCTGCTGGTTTTGGCTCTCAGCTCGCTTTCCAACCGTTACCTGCCAGCCTAAAAAAAGGTACCACCTGGAAAGATACCAACGATGATGAAGGCAACTCCCGAACTACTACTTACACTGTGACAGAAATTAATGGAAATATGGCTACGATTACTTTCAATGGAAATCTTTCCACAGAAAATACAATAGAGCAGGCCGGAATGGAATTAAAACAAAAAACAGCAGGCTCTTATTCCGGCGAAGAAGTAGTAGATATCAAAACAGGTATCATTCAGACCAACTCTACTACCACCAATGCCACCGGCGCGGTTACTGCAATGGGCCAGGACTTGCCCATTACAACGAAAGTCACTTCTACTACCACCGTGAAATTATTATAAGTAATATTTCGATAGCCTAAGATTGAAAATGATCGAATAAGTGTAACTACAGCTATTAGTAACTTAGTATACCACTTTCCGGTGAAGAGCAACGCGATATTGCTTCTGCAAACAGCATATCCCCTAATTAAATGGCAAACCAGTATTATCGGTAGCAAGCCAGGATGATTACTAATTGAATATTATCCTGAACATCACTATTGAGTACTTTCAATGTGCGATACCTTCAACCACCTCCCTGAAGGATATTGCAAGGAATTCACTTTATGCCACTTTCCCAAATAACATGGCCACTTTCAATCAAGTGTCGCGCCGCCCGCGCCCACATCTGTGATACTGCAATAAGATTTATTTTAAAGCTATGTTTAGAATACTTAAATTGCTGTTTATTCCTAACCCAAAAAGCATCTAATGAGACATAATTTCAAATGCTTTCCGCTCCTAATCATTGCCACTGCTTTTTCAACTCTTGCTTTTGCGCAAATGAGAACAATCAAGGGAACAATAATAGATCAATCTTCCGGAGAGACTGTCCCTGCTGTATCTGTTATAGTAAAAGGATCCGGAGAAGGCACTTACACCAACGGGAAAGGAGAATTTTCTCTGGATACCAAAGCCGCATTTCCGGTTACTTTAGTTGTATCATCAATCGGTTATGAGCAGCAGAATGTAACAGTACCTTATGCTGGGACAGTAGTAAAAATAATCATGATACCTGCAAGTACCCTGGGTCAGGGAGTAGTGGTATCAGCCACACGAACCCCTTCGCGAATACTCGAATCACCAGTGACCATTGAAAGAATCACTTCGGCAGATATCAGGAATAGTGCATCAGTTTCTTATTATGATATGATCTCAAAATTGAAGGAAGTGGACGTAGTAACGGCTTCACTTACTTTTGTTTCGCCAAGCACCCGTGGCTTTAATGGAAGTGGTAACACGCGCGTTAATCAGATAGTAGATGGAATGGACAACAGGCACCTGGGCTTAATTTCTCTGTGGGAAGCGTAGTTGGTCTATCGGGAATTGATGTGGCAAGTGTAGAATTATTACCAGGCGCATCTTCTGCTTTATATGGCCCGGGTGGCATGAACGGGGCAATTATTATAAACAGTAAAGATCCATTTCGCTACCAGGGGCTTTCCTTTGAAGCGAAAACAGGGATAATGAATATTGACAATAAAGATCGCGAGCCATCTCCTTATTATAACTGGGCGTTGCGTTGGGCCAAAAAAGTCAGTGACAAGTTTGCTTTTAAAATAGGTGGTGAACTGGTACAGGCTAAAGACTGGGTTGCCAACGACTACCGGGATTTTGATCGAATTGATGGTAAAGTAAAAATAGGGACTAGAGCAACCGATCCCAACTACGATGGCGTGAATATTTATGGAGATGAGACTACCCTCGACATCCGTTCCGTTGTATTAAATCCATTGGCAGCCGGTGTTCCATTTTATGCACCCTACATCAATTCTTTACCCGAATCTATTCCTGTTTCAAGGACGGGATACAAAGAAAAAGATGTTGTAAATCCTAACACCGTAAACTTTAAAGCGTATGCCGCTGCGAGCTATAAGATTACGAATAATACTTCTCTAAATGCCGAAGGATATTGGGGTACAGGGAATTCAGTTTACACGGGTAACGACAGGTATTCTTTATTGAATCTGAAAGTTGGGCAGTATAAATTAGAATTAGTAAACTCTAATTGGTTTCTAAGAGCCTATACAACTCAGGAGAATGCAGGAGAAACTTTTACTGCTACTACTACTACCAGGTTAGTAAATGAAGCGTGGAAGCCAAGTCAAGTGTGGTATCCACAATATACGACTGCGTTTTTAAATGCAAAGATAGCTGGAGAAACAGATATTGTTGCTCATAACACAGCAAGGGCCACTGCCGATATAGGCCGTCCTGCGCCGGGTTCGGATGAATTCAAAAAATTGTTTAACCAGGTAAGAAGTATCCCGATTCCGAATGGGGGTTTATTTGTAGATAAAACCAATCTTTATAATGTAGAAGGCCAATATAATTTTTCGTCGCTAACTTCTGACGTGGCTGATATACTTATTGGAGGTAATTACAGAAGGTATCTATTGAATTCTGAAGGAACTTTATTCGCAGACTCCACCGGTAAAATCCCTATCAATGAATATGGCGGTTATTTGCAGGCAACCAAAAAAATATTTAATGACGGGCTTAAACTGATTGTATCTGCCCGGTATGATAAGAATGATAATTTTAAAGGAAGATTTACACCACGGTTTTCTGCAGTGGTTAAGGTCACTGAAGATAATAATATCAGGCTTTCGTACCAGCAGGCTTATCGCTTTGCATCTACCCAGCAGCAATGGATCAATCTGAAGGCGGGTGGAAACGTACGACTGATAGGAGGCGCAAAATCATTTATAGATTTTTATCATTTTGATACTAACCCGGTTTATGCACTTAATGATGTATTAACGGGCAACCTGACACCTGCAACCGTTCCTCACTTTAAAGCCGAAACAGTCAATTCTTTCGAGGGAGGTTACAAAGGTCTTTTATTTAATAAAAGATTATTAATAGACCTGTATGGATATTACGGAGTATATAAAGATTTTCTCACTCGTACTTCAGTAGCTCAATCTGTAACCGGAAAAATTGGAGTATTTACCAATCCTGCTACCTTAAAAGCAAATCTCAGTAACAGCGATTCCGTTACTGTTTATTCCGTTCCTACCAATGTAAAAAATGATGTAACTACTTATGGATTTGGTTTAGGACTCACTTATGCATTTCCACACAATTTCCAGTTGGGAGCTAATATTTCATCTGATCATTTGGACAATGTTCCCTCAGGCTTTATGGCCAGCTTTAATGCTCCTGACTACAGGTGGGGTGCCTCTTTCAGTAACTCAGGATTTGGCAAAGGAAACAGGTTTGGTTTTAATTTCACGTACCGTTGGCAGGGTGACGTCAATTTCGAGGGAGACTTCGCTTCAGGACTAGTGCCAGGCTACCAGACACTTGATGGCCAGTTTAGTTACAAATTACCAGTCCAAAAAGTATTACTCAAACTCGGCGCTACCAACCTCTTGAATCAATACTACCGGGATGGTTTTGGAAATGCTACAATAGGTGGCCTTTACTATTTCAGTATTGGCTATGGCTTGTTTTGAACTATTTAACTGATCATTCTTTAAAAAAAAGATATGAAACAAAATATTCGCACAATCAATTCAATCTCGAAAGGGTGGCTCCCGGTAGCGGTGATTTTACTATTAATATCCTGTAATAAATCTTTGCCCGATGCCACTCCCATTCTTTAT
>JBDTIC010000247.1:0-24175 GCA_039936595.1 Ginsengibacter sp.
TTGCAAACGATCCATATTTCTGCTCATAGGTTTTTAGCCTGACTCCATTGATTTTGCTGACTTAAAAGTTCACGGAGAAGGGCTGCAAATGTCCTTCTTTTTTTTCATTTCAAATTGAAATAAATCCTTAAACTGACTTTGCCACTGGCTGATGCATCCGTTAAAAAGTTGTTTTGTAAATTGCCCCTATGCGAAGTATTCTTATTTTAACAATATTGTTTTGTGGGATTTTTAAGGTTGAATCTCAAATAGTAAACGTAGAAAGTCAAAGATTGAAGAGTGATACTGTCGGATGGCTCGGAAGTGTGGGTACTACTTTTCAATTAGAGAAGAGTGCGGTGCAGCTAATTAATATTAACGCCGAAGCCCACCTGGAATATAAATCGGCCAAAAGCATCTACTTATTTTTGGTAAACTATAACCTTTTAAAGGGGCAGGAACAAACTTTTCAAAACAACTTATTCTATCATTTACGGTATAATTATAAAGTTGATAAAGTTTTGCGTTGGGAGCTGTTTACCCAATTACAGCAAAATAATGTAGCGGGCATTCGAGCGCGTTTTTTGTTGGGAACAGGCCCAAGATTTAAGATATCAGGAACAGATAAATTTGTTTTATATGCTGCCACTGCTGCCATGTATGAATATGAGAAAGAAGTAAGCAAACCTGTTATTGTTCATAATGATATCAGGAACAGCAGTTATGTTTCTCTTACATGGAAACCCGCAGATAATTATGAAATAGTCAATACGATATTTTATCAGCCTCTTTTTAAAGATTTTTCAGATTTTCGAATCCTGCATGAATTAAGTCTGGAATTAAAGTTCGTTAAAAATTTTGCTTTCATAACCAGATGGAATTATTTATTTGATAGTCGGCCGGCACCGAATATTCCCCGGCAGATCTACATGGTGAAAAACGGTTTGAAGTTTAATTTTTAGTTGAACAGGTTCTTGCCATTTGTTTAAGGACAACAGAAATGATCAACATAAGCGAATATGAAGCGTGATGTAACATATATTTTTATTTATCGCCATTATTATCCACATAATAGTAATAATTAATACGTTGAAATCTCTGATTTAACTTTTTTTAAGTAGAGCAGAGAATAAAAATGGAATGTAAAATAAAATTGATACCGTATTAGAATGAAAAGCTTCAGTTGATATTTAAAGTGTGCAAGTGTGAAAACTAAAAATAACAAAAGGCTCGATTTGTGCGATCTTCTGTGCTTGTGTTTTTTGCATTGTAGTACAGCAAAACTCAATGAGGAAAGACTCAAAATTAAAACTAACAGTATCCGTTTCCGAAACTCATTGTTTCCGGTTGTAGTCCCGACAAGAATCGAACTTGTATCTAAAGTTTAGGAAACTTCTATTCTATCCATTGAACTACGGGACCAGTGTTTTATAGAGCGATCTACCTATTAAAGGTCGG
The DNA here is from genome assembly GCA_039936595.1 of Ginsengibacter sp. GTDB lineage: Bacteria > Bacteroidota > Bacteroidia > Chitinophagales > Chitinophagaceae > Ginsengibacter. The sequence goes on from JBDTIC010000247.1 coordinate 1,438, forward strand.
CAAAATTAATGTAATTTTTTTAGAGAAACACTCAGAAGAAAATAGGCTATATCTCCAAAATGTTATTACGGTAGAAAATTTGTATTACAGAAAAAGTTTTCTCGCTAAAACCGTCCACATCATCACAACGGTTAATGTTGTTCTTTAAAAATAGCTTACATTCATCCTAAAAAAAATAGTTATGGAACAGGAAAACAGAGATCGGGAATTGTGGGAAGTTGCTAAAAAGCGGGCCGCCTTCAAATATCACGTGCTTATTTACTTTATTATGAATATCTTTTTTTGGACGCTTTGGTACATAAGCCTTAAAAACAATCTTACACCACCCGCAGAAAGAGATGTGATTCCATGGCCTGTTTGGCCGATGGTGGGATGGGGTATCGGTATTTTCTTTAACTATCTAACCGCTTATAAAAACAAAGATTCTTTGGCAGAAAAAGAGTACAAAAAGTTGAGAGATAAAACAAAAATCTAAAGCGGTATAGAATTGATAGGCCAAAAGGGCGTTGGCATTGACTGCTTCTTATTCGGTAGAAGTTTAGAGTCACACCTCGAAATAATTATCTTGGAATGTGAGTGATAATTAAATGAAATTTTGTATTTAAGGAAATTTCAAAATCATCTTCTTGCATGATCTGTTTTGCGCTCTGATCCTCGAGGATTATTTCTGCAAGATGCATAGCAAGGGTAGAGCCGCTTATAACATTACCAACTTTGCCCCTGGTTAATTCAATTTTAAATTTGTACCCAGCTTTTCTTCCCGTCCCGGCCCTTTCAAAGTCTATCTTATTAAGGGGTAACACCTGCTCCTCAGAAATAGATTTTTTCATTAAAATCCTGATGATAGGTAAATATTTTTTCCAGATGTGGTTATACATTTAAGCTAATAATTTTATAATTTTTATTATCCATTGGTCAACGTTCGGACAAGTGGGGTGTGAGAAAATGAATATTTACCATAAGCGGTTAAAATTAGTTCAAATTTTTATGAAAATTAAAAATTAGTTTTTGAAATTAGGCTTTTAATCATTCCTCTCTCCTATAAATTACAAAAAACCCCCGCAAATTGCCGGGGGAATTCCTGATTAAAAACTACACACTATGTTTTATTAAGATACCCGTTACGATATTAATTTTTAATAACTTCCTTAAATCATTGAATAACGAAATTCATTTTTTTTTGCATTTGCTTTTCATCACATGAGAAAATGGTATTGGATAGTTATTAAATGGCAAAATGAAGAATAATTGTAGATAAGAGTTCTGTGATAGATGCTATTCTGGGCAATAGGCGAATCGGTAATTTGTCTTTTGAAAACAGAACTGATGAATTTTAACCCAAAAAAATAACCAGCGTATAGTGAATGCATTTGTTTATCGAAAACATTTTGATAAGTCACAACATTATTTTATCGGGCTCCCGTAGGAAATGATCATAGGCGTTTTGAAAATTTGAAAGCCATTGTGTATCAACAAGGGATGAACAATCATCTAGCGGATCAACATTGGAATCAAAGTCGTTGGTTTCTTTGAAGACAGCCAAAAGTTTAGGAAGATCTCTTTTCACTTTGAGATAATAACAAGTATGGCTCTTAACTTTTTCGGGTTTATTAAACTGAGTTAAATGCCAGAGAGGTAAGTATTAGCAAGGTGTTGTAATTCTAATGGATCAAAATCCGTTTTTTCTTTTAAGAAGTTCTTTAGATTTAAAAAAGTACTGAAATATAAAATCCTGCAGGAAATAACCGTAAAATCGACCAGGTTCCAGCTATGCATTTTAAATAACAAACAGGCATTTATTATTTGATAAAGTTATCTAAATTTGGCTGAAGTTAAAAAAAAGGAATTCTCTGATGAATACCACCTGTAGCAGAAAGGATTATTGGATACGAGTTTTTGGATAATTTTTTTAAAACCTGAAAATGGAAAAAGTTGAAAATATCATTTTTGATCTGGGTGGAGTTTTACTGGATATTGATTATAATCTTACCCGCGCAGCCTTTGGTAAATTAGGAGTGGCTCGTTTTGATGAGATGTATTCCCAGTCAGAAGCCGATCAACTTTTTCAAAAACTGGAAACAGGCAAAATCTCTGAAGAAAATTTTTACAAAGAATTCAATCGCTGCACTGGTCTCTTTTTATCACCGGACGGAATCAGGAATGCATGGAATGCGATGCTACTTAGTTTTCGTGAGGAAAGCCTGCAATATCTGGATGATCTCAAGAACAGTTACAAATTATTCCTTTTAAGCAATACCAATCATATTCATATTGACTGGTTTAAAAACAAGTTTCATGAGACGAAAAGAAAGAAATCTTTCGATGATTATTTTTCACGCGCTTTTTATTCTTGTGATATAGGCTTGAGAAAACCCGATATGGAATGTTATAAGTGGGTATTAGATGAACTTTCAGTTGAAGCTGGAAAAACTTTGTTCATTGATGACTCTAAAGGTAACATCGAAGGTGCTAAAAAAGCCGGCTTACAAACTATCCACCTTTTGCCTGGAAAAAAAATAGAGGAATTGAGTTTATAGTTTTATTTTTTTACCTCTTCGAATTCAATGTAGTCACCCTCTTTTGCTGATGAAGATTCAGTCTTGACGGCACTTTCACGAGTTTGAAACTTGTTAATATCATTCTGCATTTTCTCCTGCATCTCTCCAAATTGCTTTTTAATTTTTTTTGATGAATTATAAACAGGAACGATGAAATCAAATATTAACTTATACAAAAGGTAGAATAAAAAAAGTTCGGCAATTACTCTGAAAATATTCATACATACAAAAGTAATTGTTTTAAATTAATTGTTAGATCCAACAGAAATAATTAAGTTCAAATGTTTGTTAATGAATTATTCAAGAGAAACATAATTTGGTGTGTAAACCCTAATTACTTTATCTTTGCGGGCGTAAAAGATTTGTGAAGGGAACGGAAGCGTTCCCTTCTTCTATTTTAAAAGAGAACAGGAAAAATGAATACTTCAGAAGAATCTGCGAAGATTGAAGAATTTGTCAGGAATTTGATTGAGACCCCAGGGGATTTGTTCCTTATTGAAGTAAAAGTTTCATCTGCAAATAAGGTAATCGTGTCCCTGGATGGTGATAAAGGAGTTACCATTGATAATTGCACGAAAATTAACAAAGCTCTTTATAGTTTTATTGAAGAAACCGGCCTTTTTAGCGGTAACGATTTTTCTCTGGAAGTATCTTCACCTGGTGTTGATAAACCGTTAGTATTATTACGCCAGTATAAAAAAAATATAGGGCGTAAGGTGGACGTGGCACTAAATGATGGCACTTCATTAGAAGGAAAGCTTATTGATGCAAATGAACAAAATATAACAATTGAAGAAAAAACAGGCAAAGGAAATAAAATGATGATAAAAAAAACAACAATATTATTTAATGAGATAAAGCACACGATCGTGCTGATAACTTTTTAAAAAATTCCATATGGCAAGTATCAATTTAATGGAGTCCTTTCAGGAGTTCAAAGACGCTGAAAACATAGACAGGCCTACTTTAATGAAAGTAATGGAAGATGTTTTTAAAACATTGATCCGAAAGAAGTATGGATCTGATGAAAATTTTGACGTAATCGTGAATGACCAGAAAGGTGACCTCGAAATATTCAGACGGCGGACTATTGTTGACGATGATGATTTATATAATACCTTAACTGAGATAGAATATAAAGATGCTATAAAAATAGAACCAGATTACCAGGTGGGTGAAGAATTGTACGAAGAAGTAGATATTCAAAAAGAATTTGGAAGAAGGGCCATTCTTGCCGGAAAGCAAACATTGGCCAGCCGTATTAACGACTTAAAGAAAAATATACTTATTAAAAAGTACGAAGATCGGGTAGGAGATATCGTCAGCGGTGAAGTATATCAGGTTTGGAAAAAAGAGATTTTGTTACTGGATGAAGAAGGAAATGAGATGTTGCTTCCTAAGTCAGAGCAAATTCCATCTGATTATTTTAAAAAAGGTGAGACAGTAAGGGCCGTAGTAAAAAATGTGGAACTCAAAAATAACCAGGCGGTGATTATTGTTTCAAGAACCGATAACTCCTTTTTGGCCAAATTACTTGAGATTGAGGTTCCTGAAATTTTTGACGGACTGATAGTAATAAAGAAGATTGTAAGAGATCCGGGTGAAAGGGCAAAGGTAGCCGTTGAGAGTTTTGATGATCGCATAGATCCGGTTGGAGCTTGTGTGGGGATGAAGGGTAGCCGTATTCATGGCATAGTACGTGAGCTTAAAAATGAAAATATTGATGTGATCAACTGGACGAATAATATACAATTACTGATTCAGCGTTCACTCACGCCGGCTAAAATTACCACTATGGACGTGGATATGGAAGCAAAACATGCAAGCGTTTATTTAAAGCCCGACCAGGTTTCTCTTGCGATAGGCCGCAGAGGAGTAAACATCAAACTTGCCTGCGAACTTACAGGGCTTGAGATAGATGTGTTCCGTGACAATGAAGGAGAAGTAGAAGAATACGATGTGGATCTCGATGAATTTACAGATGAATTAGAGACATGGGTGATTGATGAGTTAAAAAAGATTGGATGCGATACAGCGAAAAGCGTGTTAGACTTGTCTGATGAAGAACTGGAAAGAAGGACTGATCTTGAAAAAGAAACGATAGCGGAAGTGAAGAAAATTCTCAATGAAGAATTCTCAAATGAATAACAGGCATTATTTATTTGCCAGAAATTGATTTGATTAAGATAATTTTAAATAAAAAACATTACCTTCTATAAAAAAGGTAAAGAACATTTAATGGCAGAAACAAATACACCACGACTGATGGCCGCGGCCAAAGAGTTTAACATAGGTACGGGTACCTTAACAGACTTTCTTGTGTCTAAAGGCTTTGAGACAAATGATCTAAAACCATCATCAAAGATTTCGGAAGACATGTACCGGGTACTCCAGATAGAATTTCAACCGGATAAGGTAGCCAAACAAAAAGCTGAACAAATTGATCTTCCAAAAAATGCTCCGGCAGACAGCAAAAAGAGAAAAGATGAACAAGATCTGTCTTTTACTAAAAAAGAAGCCGTAAAGCCTAAGAAAGAAGAAAAAGCTGCTGTTCCGGAAGAAGTAGTAGCCGAAGTAATTCCGGAAGAAGTAATTCCGGAACCGGAAATTGTAAAAGAAGTTGAGGCTGTTATAGAGCCAATCAAGGAAGAGCCTAAGGTCGAAGAAGTGCAGGAATCTCCAAAAGCATTAAGACTGGAAGTGCCGGAAGTAGAAGGTATAAAAATAGTTGATAAAATAGATCTCAGCACCATTGATTCTTCTGTAAGGCCTAAAAAAGGCACCAGGAAAAAAGAAGCAAACGTAAAAGGCGTAATCGCAAAAGCTGCTCCTGTTATTGCAGAAGAAAAAGTTTTACCAAAAGTTGCCCCTGAAGGACCCGTTGTACAACCAGAAAAAGAAATGTCTGCCACCATTACTAACATCAAAGTAGCAAAATTGGAAGGACCCAAGATAATGGGTAAAATTGAATTACCTGTACACAGCAATGAAACAAGGCCAAAACCAATTGATGAAAGACGCAAAAGAAAACGTATTGTAGTAGAAAAGAAACAAACAGGAAGTCATCCGCCTCATGGGAATATTCAACGCCCTCACACTCCTGGAAGAGCTGCCGGACCGCCCGGTGGTAGGTTTAATCGTAACGCTCCCATAACGAAACGGGAAGACAAAGAAATAGACCAAAAAGAGATTCAGGATAAGATTAAAGAAACCCAGGCAAAACTTGCAGGATCAGGCGGTCGGGGAAAAAGCCTCAAAGCAAAATACCGAAAGCAAAAAAGAGAGGAGGCCTCAGAAAATATTGGGGAAGAAGCAACGAATAATAAATTACTGGTAACAGAATTTATCTCTGTAAGCGAATTTGCTAATTTAATGAACGTCAGTTTTGCTGATGTCATTAGTAAGTGTATGAGTCTTGGTATTATGGTGTCTATAAATCAGCGGTTAGAAGCTGACGTGATAGAATTAGTGGCTGGTGAGTTTAATTATGAAGTGGAATTTATAGACATAGATGGCCAACAGGAAAGTGACGAAGAAGAAGAAGAAGACAATGAGGAAGATATGGTGGCGCGTTCTCCTATTGTTACTATTATGGGCCATGTGGATCATGGTAAAACCTCATTACTTGATTATATCCGTCATGCAAATGTAATAGCCGGAGAAGCAGGAGGTATTACACAACATATTGGAGCTTATGAGGTTCAGGTCAGGAACGGACGCTCTATTACCTTCCTTGACACCCCTGGTCACGAAGCCTTTACAGCCATGAGGGCAAGAGGAGCAAAGGTGACGGATATTGCAGTTATTGTTGTTGCCGCTGATGATGCAGTAATGCCTCAAACCAAAGAAGCCATTTCTCATGCGCAGGCAGCCAATGTACCGATGGTTTTTGCATTGAATAAGATTGATAAAGATGGAGCCAATCCTGAAAAAATTAAGGAGCAGTTGTCTGCCATGAATATTTTGGTTGAAGATTGGGGAGGAAAGTATCAGGATCAGGAGATAAGCGCCCGCACAGGGTTACATGTAGATGAGTTACTTGACAAAGTACTTCTAGAGTCCGATTTGCTTGAATTAAAGGCTAATCCTAAAAGAGCAGCAAATGGCACAGTCATAGAAGCTTCCCTCGATAAAGGCCGTGGCTATGTGGCTACTATCCTGGTGCAAAACGGGACTTTAAATCAAGGTGATCTTTTAGTTTCCGGGCAATATTACGGACGTTTAAAAGCAATGTTTAATGAACGAAATCAACGGGTAACTACTGCCCCTCCTTCCACACCTGTTTTAATACTGGGCTTAAATGGCGCGCCACAGGCAGGCGAAACTTTTAAAGTATATCAAGACGAATCAGAAGCGAAAGATACAGCGAATCGGAGATCACAAATATTGCGGGAACAAGGTATCCGTGCTAAAAAACATATAACTCTCGATGAAATTGGACGCAGGCTTGCTTTAGGGAATTTCAAACAATTGAATCTACTGATAAGAGCTGATGTAGATGGTTCTGTAGAGGCACTAAGCGATTCTTTACAAAAGTTAAGTACCGAAGAAATAGCTGTAAGCATTGTTCATCAGGGCGTAGGCCAGATTACGGAAACAGACGTAATGCTTGCAACAGCGTCCGATGCCGTTATTATCGGATTCAACGTGCGACCGTCATTGCAAGCTTCAAGAATTGCAGATCATGAAGGAGTGGAGATCAAGACCTATTCTATCATCTACGATGCGATTGATGAAGTAAAGAGTGCAATGGAAGGTATGTTGGAGCCTAAAATACAGGAGAAAGTCCTGGGTATTGCTGAAATAAAAGAAACCTATAAATTTGATAAAGCTACCGTGGCAGGTTGCATGGTGATAGAAGGTAAAATTGCAAGAAATAACCGTGTTCGTTTGGTAAGAGATGGTATTATAATTCATACAGGTGAATTAGGAAGTTTAAAAAGATTTAAAGATGATGTGAAAGAAGTAAATAACAATATGGAGTGCGGCATGGTGCTCAAAAATTATAACGATCTCAAAACCGGTGATATGATTGAAGCATTTGAGGAAATAGAAATAAAAAGAACCTTGTAAAACGTAATAGTCATCATCTTCTTTAACAAAAGAGCCTCAACTTTTAACTTCCCTAAAAAAAAACTCACGATATACAGGTGTACTTTTGGCAGGCAATATTTTAAAATTGATATGGAATATTCCTGCAAATCAATATAATTAAAACTGATGAAAAAAAGTTTGTTTACTCTTTGTTTATTGGTTACTGCTTTTGCTTTATCTGCCCAAACAAAAAAAATTATCGCTGATAAAATAATAGCAACCGTGGGAGATAAAATAATCCTGAAAAGCGATATAGAGAATAGCATTCACGATATGCAACGCCAGGGAATAGATGCGCCCGCAAATGCTTCTTGTCTTTTGCTCCAGCAGGCTCTGGCTATGAAAGCACTTGTATTACAGGCAGACCGGGATTCTATTCCAGTTTCGGAAGAAGAAGTAAATGGCGAAATTGACAACAAAGTGCGTTATTTTCTAAGTCAATATGGTTCCAAGGAAATTTTAGAGCAGATAGCAGGAAAAACTGTCTTTCAGCTCAAAGAAGAGTTTAAGCCGGTAATCCGCGAACAGCTACTTGCGAAAGGCGAACGAAATAAAATTGTCGCAGATGTGAGAATTACTCCCAAAGAAGTGGAAGAGTATTACTCGAAAATACCTAAAGATAGTCTTCACTTTTATGAATCAGAGCTAGAAGTTGGCCAGATCGTAATATACCCAAAACCAAGTCGTGATCTTGAAAACTATGCAATAGAGCAACTTAAAGAATATAAAAAGGAAGTGGAGGACGGGAGCAAAAAATTCGAAGTGCTTGCTTCCCTGTTTACTGATGACCCCGGAAGTAAAGCCACTGGCGGACTATACGAAATAAACCGAAATGAGAAGCAATGGGATCCTATATTTCTATCCAAGGCTTTCAGCCTGAAAGATGGACAAATCTCCAATGTTTTTAAAACAAGGTTCGGATATCATATTATTCAGATGGTGAGTCGTCGGGGTGATGACGCCACCATCAGGCATATTTTAAAAGTACCACAGGTAAGTTCTATAGAGATAAACCAGGCAATAGAAAAGCTGGATTCTATAAGAACTCAGTTGGTTAGTGGTAAGGTACAGTTTGGTGAGGCAGTGTCAAGGTTTAGTGAAGATGATAACAGCAAATTTACTGGTGGGCGTATTTCAGGACCTGACGGTAGCACTTTTGTTGCTATAGATCAATTGGATAAAGATCTTGTATTAATGCTTAAAGACCTAAAGGTGGGTGACTATTCAAAACCCACTGAGTTTAATGATCCTTCCAACCAGAAAAAAGCGGTAAGGATTGTAGAAGTAATAACCAAAACCGAACCTCACAGAGAAAATCTAAAGGATGACTATGATAAAGTAGCCCAGCGTGCGTTGGAAGAAAAGAAAAATGATGTTTTAGAAAGTTGGTTCAATAAAAAGATCCCCACATTCTATGTAAATATTTCTAAAGAATATCAAACTTGCCCGGAAGTGAGTGAATGGGTTGAAAAGTCAACTGCGCAACAATAGGCATATTATACAGTCGAATAATTCAATGTTTTAAGAATGCAGGAGATCCAGTATACTTTAAACAGATGAGAGTTATGTAAAATGGACGAGTTTTAGGCTTGGTCGTAGTCCACAACTACTTTTTTACTTCTTGGATGAGCCTGGCAAGTTAAAATAAAACCAGCTTTAACCTCACTGTTTTCAAGACCATAGTTTGCTTCCATTTCCACTTCGCCTTCCAGTAGCTTTGCTTTGCAAGTGCAACATACTCCACCTTTACAAGCGAAGGGTAGGTCCACGCCTTCAGATAGTCCTGCATCCAGAATCACTTTGCCAGCGTAGTCTAATTTGAATTCATAGGTTTGACCATCAATTTTCACAGTCACCTCACTTTCACCATCATCCAAGTGCCTGGTATCGCTAACCAGTTTAATATGCTCACGTGTAGGCGTATTAAATAATTCGAAATGAATATTTTTGGAATCAATTCCCCAGCCTGTGAGAAAATCTTTAATAGTGAAGATCATTTGCTCCGGACCACAGATGAAAAACTCATCAATTATATTAAAGTTGACTAACGTGGAAAGTTGATGGCATTTTGAGACATCTATTCTTCCATAATTAAAATCATTACCAGTCCTTTCCCTGCTTAGGATATGATAAGGCTTAAATCTTTTGGGAAATTTATCTTTAAGAACGTCTATCTCCTTTCTGAATATAGTAGATAGGAAGGTTTTATTTCCATATGCGAGTATAACCGCGCTATGCGGTTCTGTAAAAAGAATCGTTTTAATAATGGAAATGGTAGGAGTGATTCCGCTACCTGCCGCAAAAAAAACATAATCTTTTCGATGTGATGGATTTACATTGGTAAAAAAAGTGCCGGTAGGTGGCATTACTTCGAGCACATCACCTTTTTTTAATTTTTCATTAGCAAAGGTTGAGAATAATCCATTCCTAACTTTTTTTACAGCTATCCTTAATTCGTTTTCAAGAGGACTACTGCAAATGGAATAGGATCTTCTAAACTCATTTTCATCTGACACTATTTTAATGGTGACATTCTGTCCCTGCTTAAATAGAAAATCAGCCTGGGATATCAAAGGGATATCAAAGGCGATAGAAACACAATCTGGTGTTTCTTTTCTTATATCTTTCACAACAAGTGAATGAAAATGTAAGGCCAAATGATTTAATTTATATGGCTGCAAAGGTAAGCTAACAATGTGTTTTGAATATTACGGTTAGCGGAATATTATCTCTTCAGTGACGATTACCAGTTCATTAACTCACTCCTTATGGTAAGAAGTTCATTAACGATAAATAGAATACTTAATTTTGCGTTGCAAAACCTTATCATGAAATTATATCCAATAGATACAGTAGAAAATATTCAACCCGAAGATTTTAAAACCAATTACTACAAGGCACAAAAACCGTTAGTAATTACAGGATTGGCAAAGGAATGGGACGCCTACAAAAAGTGGTCATGGGATTATTTTAAAGATATCGTAGGGGATAAAAAAGTGGGGCTTTACAACAATGTGAAGAGCGATGCCTATACACCAATTAATACCGCTGATGATTACAAAACTTTTGGGGAATATGTAGATATGATACAGGATGGTCCGGCAGCATGGCGCATTTTTCTGTTTAATATTTTTGATCATGCGCCGCAGCTTATTAATGATTTTACCTGGCCTGAACATTTGATGACTGGATTTGTAAAGAAATATCCCATGCTTTTTACCGGTGGACAATCCTCCATCACGCACATGCACTTTGACATGGACCTCTCGCATATTCTTCATACGCAGTTTGTTGGCCGTAAAAGAGTTCTACTATTTCGACACGAAGAACAGCATAAATTATACAGGAAGCCTTTCGAAGTACTAAGCCTTGCTGATTTTTCAAATTACAGTGAACATAAAGGCCTCCCGGATTATGAAAAGTTTCCTGCACTGAAACTTGCTGTTGGGTATGATTTAATTTTAAATCCCGGCGATACCCTTTTTATGCCCGCAGGATATTGGCATCACATGGAATATATTGATAGTGGCTTTGCTATGAGCCTAAGAGCACTTCAAAGCTCATTTTCGGGTAAGATAAACGGGGCATGGAATCTTTTTGGCATGAGAAGCATAGACACTTTTCTTAAAAAAATGGCTCCAAAATGGTGGTATGGTTATAAAATTAGGAGAATAGATGATTATGCTGTGAAAGAATTAAAAAAATATTCCAATTAAAACTTCTAAAAGTTGTTTTGTTCAACAAATAATGACTAATTTAGCCTCCTATTCTTGCTTCCTTTTCCTACTACAAGACCCTTTTTCCAATATATAGTACCAGATAGTCTTAATTTTTGTTTTATATAGTTTATTAAATAGTTTATTAACCTCTTTTATACTTTTCGCAGAAAACGTAAAATTTTTCTTGTGGTTTCAGAGGTAAGCAAGGCCGGTGATTTTTATCACTGGCCATTTTTACGACTTTATTTACTTTAGTTTTAAACAGAACCCCGGCATATTGTGTCCATCAAATAAAAAACCCGGTGTCAACCAGGTATTCTTCAACAATTTTTAATTCATGCCCACTATCTTAACTTATGCATATAATCATTGTTGGCAAATTGCTTTTTCACGTCATTAAGATTTCGTAAGATACTACTGTCAATTAGTTTACCTTCCATTTCCAATATAAAACCGCCGATGATTGTATCATCTACGATAGTTTCTAACCGGACATTGTCATAAGAAGTAGATGCCTTAATCTTTGAGATAAAAGTCTCAATCAAAGCCTGGCTTATAGGTGTCGCTGTTGTAAGTGTCGCGTTATGCAATCCCTTAATTGTGTTATACTGCTCAATAAATGAAGTTACTATTCCTGGCAAATTAGCTTCTCTGTTTTTGTTGCAGAGCAATCTTATAAAGGTTTCAGATATTTTTGAAATTCGTCCACTGGTTATAGCGTTTATAACTTTATATTTTTTATCTGGATTGATAATTGGGCTATTCAGCATTAAAACAAATTCGCGGCTCTTTTTTATTATCGACTGAAGAAATAAAATGTCATCACGAACCACGTCGAGTTGCTGATGCTCCCCGGCGATTTCGATAAGGCTTTTTGCATACCTCTGTGCTAAACGTGGGTTATTCATAACTTTGAGAATTAGTTAAGTTCTACATTATGAGTTAGCTGCTGAATGTATTTTTCCTGATCATCTTTGTTGTTCAATTCTCGTCGAAGCACCTTCTCACTTACTTCAAGAACAAGATTACCCACCTGATTTTTTAAATCAGTAATGGCCGCCATTTTCTGTTGGTTGATCACGCTCTGTGCATCTGCAACGATCTTACTGGTTTCTTTACGAGCCTGCTCCCTTGCTTCCTGAATGATTTTATCACGTATTTCTTTTGCTTCTCTCATCATTTGAGATCTTTCTTCACGTGCCTTGGAAAGTAAGGCTTCATTTTCACTTTTCAGCGCAGACATCTCCTTTCTTACATTATCAGCAGAAAGTATTGAATCAGAAATGTTTTTTTCCCTCTCATCCAGGGATTTTAGAATAGGTTTCCAGGCATATTTACCAAGTATCCATAAAGTAATACCAAATGCAATTAACGTCCAGAAGATCAAACCGAGTTTAGGAAGTAAAAGTTCCATGCCTTTTTATTTAGATGTCGAATAAGATTCTTATTCTGTTTTAATATTCAATCAAATATTTAAAAAATACTGCACTCTCCGCCCTGTGCTTTGAATGCAGTAAGATTTTTGTGCTTATCCCGTTTTAAGAACAGCTAATAATCCTGCAATAACTGCAAAAAGGGCAACCCCTTCCACCAATGCAGCGGCAAGGATCATGTTCGCACGAATTTCGTTGGCGGCTTCCGGCTGGCGGGCAATACCTTCTACTGCTCCTTTACCAATCTGGCCAATTCCGATACCTGCACCGATAGCAGCTAAACCGGCTCCGATTGCTCCACCCATGTGCGAGACTCCGGCTTCGAATAACAAGGTCAATACTGACATAATACTTGGTTTTGTTTATGAATAAAAAAGTTTATAAAAGTCCATCGTGAGTACCAGGGTGTACATCATGATCGCTGCCTTCAAATCCCTGGCCGATAAATATAGCTGTTAGTACCGTAAATATAAATGCCTGGATAAATGCAACTAATAATTCAATGAAATAATCGAATACAATAAATAATACTGAAAATGGTGAAAAAGTCCATCCTATACCTTTGTTCATCTCACCAAAAATAAATATGAGTGAAATGAAGGCAAGAATTACAATGTGTCCTGAAATCATATTTGCAAAAAGACGTATAATTAAAGCTCCGGGTTTAATTACGAAAACACCAAAAAGCTCTACAGGTATCAAAATTATTTTTACTAAAAACGGAACGCCGGGGGGCCAGAATAGGTGCTTCCAAAAATGACCCGTAGTACTACCGAGAATAATGATCAACGCAATAATGCCAAGTATAAAAGTGAACGCAATGTTACCTGTTACATTTGCAGCTCCGGGTATTAATCCAAAAAGAGTATTTACTAAAATGAAGAAGAATAAGGTAAGCAAGTAAGGCATATACTTCTCCCAACGGTTGCCAAGATTTACTTTTGCTACATTCTCGCGGATGAAAATAATAATCGGCTCCATAAAACCCTGTGCACCTGAAGGCGCTGAGGTAACACCTTCTCCTCTTTTATATCTTTTGGCAATGTTTATCATAAATATGATAAACAGTATTAACGCCAGGAAAGTCTGAACTACATTACGAGTGAGAGAAAAATCGTACACTTTCACACCTTCATCTACTGGAACAATACTTTTTCCATCGACTAATTTATAACCATCGTATAGTTCTGTGCCTTCGTGCCCAAACCGGGACGAAGAAAAAACGGAAAAACCTTTTTGAGGGGAATATAAAATGACTGGCAAATAAATTACCGCATGAAAATCGCCTATCGTAAAAAAATGAAATTCGTATGCATCCTGCACATGATTTAAAATTACTGTGGTGGGATCAAATTTTTCAGTAGATTCTTTATGCTCAACAGGTTTTTCCTGAGAAAACACAACAGGAGAAAGACACAACATTATGAGGCCGAAAACCACTACCAATATAGACTTCATCCTTTTAAAACCCATACTTCTTCTAAATTTTGCGCAAAGATAAGGGGTTTGCCTCATGATATGAAAGGTGATCCTCATTATTTTAATAGTTTATTTGAGTCCTGTTTCAAAGCTTTTTACCATCACACCTGTTACGTAAACGATAAACAAGATATAACTTCGATTGAATTTCTAAAAAAGTAAAGTATGAATGCTTTAATCATCGTAGATGTTCAAAACGATTTTTTACAAGGAGGTGCTTTACAGGTTGATGGCGGAGATCAGGTAATTCCTGTAATCAATAAGTTACAAGATCATTTTGACCTTGTAGTAGCCACACAGGATTGGCATCCTTCAGATCATAAAAGTTTTGCTTCTTCCCATCCGGGTAAAATAATATTCGGGGAAATAATGCTTGACGGCTTACCCCAGGTCCTCTGGCCCGACCACTGTGTTCAGGAAACCAGTGGAGCTGAATTTTCTTCTTTGCTCAGCACTAAAAAAATAGAAGCTATTTTTAGAAAAGGTATGGATAAAAATATTGACAGCTACAGTGGATTTTTTGATAATGGAAAAAAGAAAGCAACAGGTATGGGAGCTTATCTGAAAGGCAGAGGCATATCCACAATTTATGTAACGGGGTTGGCTGGAGACTACTGTGTAAATTTTACAGCGCTAGATGGATTGGAACTTGGTTTTAAATCAGTCATTATTAGCAATGCTACAAGAGCTATTGATGAAATCAATTTTAAAAATGTAATAGGAAACTTTATTGCTGAAGGTGGTAGCTTACTAACACAATATCCTTAGAAAATTGCCCAATGCATTGACTTCCAAGAAGAATACGAAAATGCAAAGATTGTAAAGAGCATTTAACCCCTTGGGTCGCGGTCTGTAGTACGCTCAAGGGCTTTTCTAATATAATGATTATCAACCAGGTGCCGACATATTTACAAAGCCTATTATAAACCGCTTTCAAATTCGGCAAATGTCCTCACAGCTATTATTTGCGCACCATTTGAATCAGGGCTTTTTATGCCCCCTTGGGCTGAAGCCAAATTTTTTGAAAAAAATAATCATCTTTTATACTGTTTGATATTTATAATTTATATCAAACTAACTTCCGCTATTTTCACATTAAATACCACAACTTTTAAGAAATGAAGACGACTGTCCGCTGCGATTTCCACTGGCAGAGCACACGATAACGGGTTGTTGTAAAGATTTAATTTCTTCTAATTTTTACTGAATTTCTGATAATGGAATTTAAAGCTTTCTGCAACATTAACGCCTATAAACTCTTTTGGAGTTTTTACACCAAAATGATGAATTTGTTTTTGTTCATTAGGTTTCTTTCCTGTTTTTCTTTTCATGTTTAAATTAAGAGAATAGTTACCCTCCCATCATAGCGGCATAAAGCGTGCTGTTAACAAGCTTAGATGTGATAGCAGAGGTACTCTTGGGCAACCTAAAAAAAAATAATAAAGATATCTGCCAATGCCATCTGATATTACACCATATTAGCAGGTATATTTTTTATTATAAAATTCATTCTTGAAATGTTTTTACTGCTTCGCCTAAGTCATAAACCTGCGAAGCACCATTTAATTTTGATTTGATAATACTGCTTCCTGCAGCGCTACGGTAGCCACCTTCGCAATACACTACAATTGGTTTATGTAAAGGTATTTCATTGGTTCGTTCCCGTAACTCATGCAATGGAATATGCAAAACGTTTGCAAAAATTTTCTTCGCCTTTACTTCTGTATCATTTCTAATATCTATGATGGTAAATTCATCTTCATTCTCTTTTAAAAGTGCACTGTCAAATATCTTCATTGCCGTGTCACCAAAATCAATTGCAAAAGCCAGATTAATTTGCTTTTCGTAACCTATTTTTGCTGTTCTTTCAATCAATTCATTTAATTGGGTTTCATCTTCTGCAGCGAGGTAAAATGCTTCACCAGGATTTACAATACTTCCCAGCCAAGTTTCAAACTTCGTATCATTCATTAGGTTGATAGAATTTTTTAAATGTGCATTTTTGAATTGCTGTTGAGGCCGGCTGTCAATAATTGTTATTTCGGAATTCAAAGCATTTGCAGAAGCTTCAGAGGTAATTGGTTTTGCAATTGTTACATTAGAAATACTATCTAAAAAATTATCTGCCCCTTTTTTATTTATTTCAACGTTAAAAGTGAAATATTTTGGAATAAAAGGTTGGTCGGCTAATAAGTTATTCATAAAAGCGTCTTCACTTATATTTTGTAAACTCCAGTTCGCCGCTTTTTCTGCACCGATTGTACTTGTATTCAGCTCACTCAATCCCTTTCCACATAAACTACCTGCTCCATGAGCAGGATATACCTTTACATCATCAGGCAAAGTCATTAATTTATTACGAAGCGAATGATACATTTGTTTCGCCAAATCCTGCCTTGCTGCTGTGATCGCTCCTGCTTTTTCTCTTAAATCGGGCCTGCCACAGTCTCCAATAAATAGAGTGTCACCCGTAAAAACAGCTTTCTCCTTTCCGTTTTCATCAGTAACAACGATACTTATACTATCAGGCGAATGTCCCGGGGTATTTAAAGATTTTAATATAACATTTCCTAAATAAATTGTATCGCCATCGTCAAAAGTTTCATGCTCATATTCAGCGCCCAAAAGTTTGCTTACATAAATGGTTGCGCCTGTTGTTTTATGAATTTCCAAATGGCTGCTTACAAAATCGGCATGAGGATGGGTTTCGATCACGGTTGTAATTGTTGCATGGTTTTGCTTTGCAAAATCGTAATAGGGTTGCGGATTTCTGGCAGGGTCAATCAATGTAATTAACCCTTCGCTCAAAACTGCATAAGAATAGTGAGCTAAATTTTTATCTTCAAATTGTGTGATTTCCATAATTAAATCATATTATTTTAATAATACAAAGTTATCTTGACAGCATACCCTTTATTGCTACTTTTGTTACAATTCATTTCAAAGACTTTTCAAAAAACAACATTTTTACAGCAATCACAATAAGCAATACTGCAAAAAGTTTTTTCAATATTTCCTCCGGAACTGAATTGGCCATTTTTGCACCGAAATAACCGCTTACAAAAAAGGTAACTGCAAGAATGGCTGCGGTTTTTATATCCGCATTTCCTGCTTTATAATATTGCCACGCTGCCAATGCACCCACCGGTAATACCAGCATTAGTAGTGTGGTGCCTTGTGCCATTTGTTGAGAAAATCCGAGAAGCATTACCAGGGCCGGAATGATGATAATCGCTCCGCCGAGACCTAATATACCGCCAAGCAATCCTGCTAAGATTCCAATTAATGCTATGATAATAAGTTGTTGCCAAGCCATAATAGTATTGTTTTTTTGTGCACAGATTCTTAAAGATAAATACAACGGACAAAAGCTCATAAAATCGGTTCCATAAAAATGACTGCAAGTGCACCACGTACAATGGCTATATTCCCGCTGACCTGATCAGTCAAAAAATGAATGTAATTGCCGCACATAACAGTATCCCGATAATATTGTTAGCTGAGCCTATATTCTTTTCATTGACTGATTTTCTTTATAATTAAAAATTTGCACAGCAAAGGTCAGTTAATGAAACAGGATAGACGGTTACTTTTGTTACAATCCCCTCAATATCTTAATTTGATTACAATAGAGCAAAAGCTTTTATGATTTTCTAAAAGCCGTGAAGTCAGCATCCTTTAAGTTGCTACCACGTTGGCAGTTTATTCTTGATAAAAGCTGATGAGTGAATAATTTAGTACTTTGGATTTGTCTTCAAGGTAATGAACTAAGCGTTTATCTGAATTTTAAAAAGTAATCCAGTTAGTTGTTTTCAGAAGTTCATTAAAACAGACGCGAACAATTTTCATTACTTCCGGTTCCTCGTTTGAATTGTGTAGTGATATTCATGTTTCAAAATTAGAAAAAGACTTTTTTATTATACTCTTTTATCTTTTTGGTGGGGTTTTTTGCAGTAAAGAAACAAATAATTCCAATTCATATTTATTGTTCGCTACAAATAACGTCGTGGTTTCTTTTATAACATTATCTCGATATTAATGCTACACGAACGGTAAACCATTAATAATTTTGAATTTTTATTTCCGATCAAAACAGAAAAAAAATTTATTTTACGGAGAAAGGCTTAGTAATATACAGGCTTTAAGACTTTACGATGCAATACTTCTTAATTTTGAATACGGAAAGTTTTCAATATATCAGAAACTATAACTATACATAAATATGCTACAAGAAAACATTCAGCCGTCTAAAGGAAAAGTTTTGCATCACCTTCATCACAATGGAAAACTGCTCGTTCTTCCTAACGTATGGGAATCACTAGGCGCTGCTATGCTGGAAGATATAGGGTACCCTGCGATCGCCACGGCAAGCGGCGCAACCGCTTTTAGTAATGGCTACCAGGACGGCGAAAAAATCCCTTTCAATGATCTAATAGTCATTTTAAAGAGAATCGTAAAAAGCGTTCATGTACCGGTAACAGCTGATATCGAAAGCGGGTACGCAACCAATAATTCTCAGCTTGCCGACAATATCAGAAAGCTGATTGATATTGGCATAGCAGGGATTAATTTTGAAGACAGCCATCCTTATGAACAAACGCTTATTTCAATCGAACAACAATGCGAGAAAATCTTTCTCATTAAAAAAATTTCAAATGAAATGGGAACGCCCCTTTTTGTCAATGCAAGAACAGATGCTTACATAAAAGGAAACGATTTATCAGGGGAAGAAAAGTTGTCGCAAACGATACTTAGAGGGAAGGCTTATAAAGACGCAGGTGCTGACGGCTTGTATCCTATTTTTTTAAAAGATAAAAATGCAATCAGCACCATTATTAAAGAAGTGGATTTGCCCGTTAATATATTATTACTTCCAGGCATTCCGGATTTTAGCGAGCTTAAAGAAATAGGTGTGGCACGCCTGAGCCTGGGGCCTGGTTTAATAAAAGTTGCGATCAACGCCATGAAAAATGTAGCTGAAAAATTGCTGAACTTTGATGGAATGAACGATGTGTCACAAAATCCAGTTTCTATGGATTATTTAAAAAATTTAATTAAGATATAAAAAGAATGAAAAGAATAAATATCAGCGAAATAGAAAGGAACACTTACAAAGCGATGCAGAATATGGAAAGTTATGTAAGGAACTCTCAAATACCCCCGTTGTTACGAGAATTGATAAAAATACGTGCATCGCAGATAAACGGCTGCGCTTATTGCATAGATATGCACACTGAAGAAACTCTATCTCTTGGTGAGACAGCAAGAAGGATATTCGCAATCACTGCGTGGAGAGAATCCCCATTATTTACCGAAGACGAAAGAGCTGCATTACAGTTAACAGAAGAAATAACGTTGATATCTAAAGAGGGCTTAACTGATGACACGTATAACAAGGTAATCAAATTTTTTGGTGAAAGAGGTGTCGCTCAAATCATAATGCAGATCGTTATGATCAACTCATGGAACAGGGTGGCCGTTTCTACTCAACAAATATTTGAACCTACCCGTTGACCTGGATATTTTTCGGATATAGGAATAAATATAGTCCGTAAGAAAGACAAGTTTGTCTTTTTTAATACGAAATTATCATAAGTTTGCGCACTAGAATGATTTGAATCTGAATTAAAAAAAGCAGGGTTTCTCTGAAACACTTTTGCCGGAGAATCTACACGATGTAATTTTGATTTTTTAACATACACTGCAAAAATATTTCCTTATATGATTTTACCATTTTGCAAAAAAGCATGTTTAGCGCTCACATTTTGCTTTCTTGTTCCGGCAATTTTATTTGCCCAGTCAGATACTCCTACTATTTCTGAACCCGACGGGACAGGTGTAGGCGCTTTATCCCTTATGATACTTTTATTGGTTACTACTTTTTTTGCAGCGATCTATCTTGCATTTAAATCCAGCGCCTTAACGGGCATGAAAAAGAAAAAGGAAACTATTCACGAAAATGATCTCCAGGAGATAATTAATAAACTGAATCGCGATGAGATTGAAACTTACTTAAAGTACAAGCAAATGAAAAAACCCGATCATAATAGTGGCAATACAAATTCTCCTTTAATCGCTTTGTTTTTTTTATTACTTTCTTTTTTATCGGGCACATCTGTGTTTGCGCAAGCTGCTCCGAAAGGAGGATCTATTTTTAGTGATGGTGGAATCATTATTACATTGATTCTGATACTTATTCCAATACTGGTGGCTATTATTTTAATGACTATAAAAGTGCGAAGACTGACCAGGCGATACAGAATTAAGAAAGTTATGGCTGAAGCAGAACACATCACTAATTATCTCAAAAGCATACCGGAGGAAGACATTACAGAAGTATTAAGAAAAAGAAAGGAAGTGTTGGATTTTAAGATTGCGCAGAATGCGCTTTCGGGAGAATTAATGCCGGAAGATAAAAGGGGAATTATCAGAAATGTAAATGAACATGCTAACATTCGTTTTATTGAAGAAAAAAGAAAAGGGATAGCACGTCCGGAAGTAGATCCGGCACTTTCAAAATTAGTTCTTTGGTATTTAATATGGGCTACTATTTGGCTCGTATTTTTTACATCAGTTGGAGAATATGAAGGCATTAAATTTGTAGCGCCTGATGCAGATCACCTTAGCTGGTTGAGTTTTGGGAGATTGAGGCCGGTTCATACCAACGGAGTCTTCTGGGGTTGGTCATCAATGGCCATGCTTGGCCTGGCTTATTATGTAATACCGCGGGTGGGCAATAATCAACTGTATAGTTTAAAACTGGGTTGGTGGTCATTATGGTTGATTAACACATGTGTCTTTTTAGGCACTATTTCTCTCATGGCTGGCATCAATAATAGTGGTGGTGAATACCGTGAATACATCTGGCCTATTATGCTTTTATTCGGTATTGCTATAGTACTTACACTTATTAATTTTTTAAAAACGATAGCTACCCGAAAAACAAAAGAGATTTATGTCGCCAACTGGTACATTGTCGCGGCATTGATGTTTGTAATTGTTATTTCACTGGTCGGTTATATTCCTTTGTGGCAGGATGGGCTGGGCGAAACAATATCACAGGGATATTATATGCACCAGGGTGTGGGAATGTGGTTTATGATGCTTACGTTAGGATTGGTTTACTATTATTTACCGCAACAATTGAATAAGCCGATTTATTCGTATGGCCTGGGTATTCTTGCGTTTTGGTCGCAGATATTATTTTATACAGTTATCGGCATGCACCATTTTGTTTTCAGCCCTATTCCCTGGTCGTTGCAAACGGTTGCTATCGTTGGCAGCATGGGAATGATTATTCCGGTAGTTGCGGGTAGTACCAATTTCATCATGACATTTAAAGGTTCGTGGCATAAATTAAGTGGTAGTTATTCTCTTCCTTTTTTTCTGATAGGTACTATATTTTATTTTTCGGGATCGTTGCAAGGCACTGCCGAAGCTTTTAGAACTGCGAATTTGTATTGGCACTTTACTGATTTTACAGTAGCCCATTCTCATTTAACAATGTATGGTATCGTAGCCTTTTTTATGTGGGGCGGTATCTACGCTATTGTTCCGAGGCTTACCCGCAGAGAACCACCACAGCTCACTGTAGGAATTCATTTCTGGATGTCATTTATCGGGCTAATGTTTTACTCGATTCCACTGATGATAGGTGGCACGTTGAGGGGAATAGCGTGGATGAACAATGTACCTTTTATAGACACGGTTTCTATGATGGCACCTTACTGGTTATGGCGTGCCATAGGCGGCACTTTGATGTGGACTGCTCATTTGTTCTTCGCGTATAATATGTATAAAATGATAAGGCCATCCAAAACGGTAGATATTAATGCAGAAGCGATATCAAAAATTACATCTGATGCTGAAATAGTAAAAGTGCATTAGAATATTGATTTTTAAATAAAAGATAAAATTTATATAAATGGAATTTTTTAATAATCATAAAAAACTTTTTCTAGCGGCTATTTCTTTTTTCGTGGCTTTAACATTGTTAATGGCAATTATCCCCGCGCTATATATTCAGGATAATAACGCACCACTTCCGGGGGCTGAACAATTAAAGGGAGCAGCTCTAAAAGGGAAAGAAATTTATATTGCCAATGGATGCATAGCCTGCCATACCAAACAGGTACGAAATGTGGATATGGACAAAATGTGGGGATCGCGCCCAAGCATTGCAGCCGATTATGCTGTTAACCACCGTATGGATGTATGGAGAAATACCGCAACACTTATGGGTTCTGAACGTACAGGCCCCGACCTTACTAATATTGGCGAAAGGCAACCCAGTATTGACTGGCAATTATTACATTTATATCAGCCTCGCTCTGTAGTCAAGCAATCTATCATGCCGGCTTATCAATGGATGTTTGAATACAAGGAAAAGCCGGGTAAAAATGATAAGGTAGTCAATGTGCCTGACGAATATATGAGAGGCAGAAAAGGGAAAATA
>JBDTIC010000248.1:0-6294 GCA_039936595.1 Ginsengibacter sp.
ATGATGATCTTTTGTGAAAAATTGATGCAATGGTTTATTCATAAATTCCTTGAATTCAAGACACTCATGTAACTTCTGGGTTAAACAATAATTTTTCCATGACAAATTTAAAATTTTTGGGGTGAAATCTCTTGCACTGTCTGGGATCTAATTTATTTTATATTTTCAAAATAGGTGCTTCGGAACAATGAGTGTCGGTTTACTGGTTGTCAGTTGTAAATTCTTTTATGTTGAATTTAATCGCTGCTCTGATTCTTTTTCATTTTTGCCTGCACAAAAAAGAAATGAAAAATTTAAGGACAACCTGCCTTTGCCGGCAGGCGGGCCCGATCGCTCCGCCCGTTTGTCCGGCCATCCCACCGCTACACCGCAGTGTGTGTAACAAAAAGCAGGCTTTTAATTATTTAGGGCATTAATCGTTCCTGAATAAAAATGTATACCACCTTGCAATTTGATATAAGTCAGGATAAAAAGCTGGCTTTAGTTCCTGCCGACTGGTGAATTTTAGACAGGTTGACTTTGTAATCCGGGTCATCACGACCAAGGCGCTTAATTCTATAAAATTTTTTTGTCAAGCCATTATGTAGAGGGAAGTGTTACGACATCCGATAGTTTTCGGATTCAAACGCACTCTAATTTGTAAATTCAGGTAATATGCCCCAATTTTGTAGTAATGCTGCTGTTAGCAGTTCAAAATTGATATTTATACACATAAATATTTTATAATAAAAAGATTATGGCAGAAGAAATTATTTTAGGCCCACAAAAATTAGGGCCATTAACTCCATTAGTTGGTGAGTGGGAAGGCGATGTAGGTGTTGACCTTGCTTACAATAATAATGATGATTTGATTGGAAAAACTACAAGCTTCGAACGAGCCTGGTTCAAGCCTATACCAATACAAGAGAATGGTCAGCAGTCAATGGAAGGATTAGCGTATAAAATAACCAATTGGCGTCACGGAGAAGAGGCTATGGATCCTTTTCACGATGAGTCAGGATACTTACTGTGGGACAAGAAAAACGGACAGGTCATACAATCTGTGGTGTTTGGTCGCGGAATTGCCATACTGGCCGGATGTGATGCCGGTGCACGTGACGAAAAAATATGCTTTAAAGCTACTCCCGGCGATCCATGTTATGGTATTCTGCAAAATAAATATCTGATGGAGCGTGCTGAACTAAAGAGTTATGAACATACATTCACTTTTAATGGAGATGGAACTTTTACACACACGTCCGATATTGTTTTAAAACTCGCTGCGATTGGTAAAGAAATGCATCATACTGATACCAATACTTTGCACCGTGTTAAAAGGTATCATCCCAGTGTTGAAAATATCTCATGATATGACGATAACTCTCTTAGATTGCTGATCTGCTTTTTATTGTTGCGAGGGATAATTTCAGATTGCCGTTTATTTTGTATGGCCTCGCGACCTTGTTGTTGTTCTTATTATGTAGAGGAATAGTGGTGTGACACCCAGTGGCTATCAGAATTGAAATACGCCAACTTTCCGTAGGCTGTTTAAGAAAGAAAGTGGCACTGCCCTGTGTTTCCAACTAAGGATGAGTAAGAGATGTTATTTAGCTATATGCCTTCTGTTTTAATTTATCAAATAAGCATTCTGGTTATTTGTCAGTTTATTGGAAACTACCTGTTTTATCCAATCTAAGAATGTTCCAAACAAAACAAAATACTGTCAGGAGATCTTAGGAACAATTTCATTTTTTTGTAGAAAGAAGTGAGTGCTGGTGGCTATAAATTCATAAATCAGGCTGGAATGTATTTTGTAAATTTTGAGGTAGTCAGTTGGGTAAACATGCATATGGTAGTCATGTGAATTTACAGGGAAGAGGACAGAAATGATTTTAAAATATGGCAAAGAAAAAAAAGATTAGAATAAGTTGTTTGACTTCCAGGATTACACCTGAAAGCCTGTGGCGAAAACTAAGGATAACATTACTAAGAATAGTAAGAGTTGTAGGGTGATTTTTATTTCTTTTTATCTAATTTTAATAACGTGACATTTAAAATAATGCCAATAATTGCAACACCAAATATTAATTAGTTATAAAATAAAACTTCGCTTTGGGCTACGTGCCTGTAATTCATGATCATGTTTATCAAACTATAAATTCCAGAACCCATCCAAAACCCTATTCCTGATTTAGCATTTTTCATCCTTTTAAATAATGTAAGAGTTAAAATGAATCCAATAACGGCCACACCGAATATCAGGGAATCATAAAACGAAATTTTACTTTGGGTAACCTGGTAATAATTCTTAATGATGTTTATAATGCTATAAATGCCGGCACCTGACCAGAACCAAATTCCTAATTTATAGTTTAGTTTTTTCACAAAAAATTTAGTGATAATTAGTAGAAATCTATTTACAATTAAGGACTCTTGTTTTATTTCTTAACAAAGTTCCGAACTCTGCAATGGGCTGGCTAATAAAAGATGCTCATTTTCGAAGTAAAGCCTGTGAAACCTAATGATGAAATTAACTACATAAGCTGATAATAATTCGTTTTACGCAATAAGCGATAGTTAACGAACCTGAGCCAATTATCATCAACTCAGGCAGTGCGTTGCAAAACGCAGATTGTTGATGCTAAATATTTCTCTGCCAGCAAAGGATTTCTAACACTGACTTTACTAAGGATAGCAGGCACATTTACTTCCATATTTTAAAATTCAACACTAATTTCCTCGTTTGAATCAAAGTTCGCCAGTTTATGAAAAAAAGACAAAAAAGCATTAACAAACCCAAAACTAAACTTATCATAGACTTCCAGGATAATGCATTCTCGATTATTCTTTCAGAATTTTCTGAGGCATATTTACCTAGATGTAAAGCAATAGCATCACTTGTAAATTTGCCAATGAGAAAGGCTGGTATAATATAAATCGCTTTTAATTTTGAGATACCAGCACCTAAAAAAAGTGGGGTAGTAGGAAGTGGTAACAATGAGTAAGCAAGTATGACCATTTGGCCTTTCCATTTATTTTCTTTCATTTTTTCTCCAAGGAATTGAATGTCTTCATTTTTCGACACTTTTAAATATTTTTTTGCCATTAGTGGAGCATATAAAAGAACAATATATCTGCCTAAAACTGAGCCAGATACTCCTATTATAATTACTAACCATACATTCAGTTGAAAAATTATCTGAAAAAATACCATTATCGTAAACGCGGGAGGGAAAGGAAATGGCACTATATCAAATAAAAGGGCACCCAGGAAAACGAGTATATAATGCCACCACATGTTTAGAGGTTTATTTTTAGTAAAAAATTTTATTTAACAGCAATCATTAAAGTGCAGGCAGATGAAATTATAAACAAAAAGCTGAAGAAAGAAATTTCAGGCATCACTACTAACCATAGAAGTATCCCCAATGGGCTAAAAGGACCGATCAAGGGCACAGGCTCACAATATGCATTCTTGTTCCAAAAACCAGTATTACATATATTTTTGATTCGTTTCCTTGCTGAGAAAAAATAAACTGTAGTGACCGAAGTTGAAATTTACTCCCTTCTCATTTATTCAAATTAGCACCAGGGAGTTCTACTAAATCCGATAAAAAAGAAAGGTCTTGAATTGGCTTTATTGAAGTATTATTTGAACTTTTACCGGACAATCCCTGGTAATATTGCGAGAGAAAAGATTTTGACTTAGAGTCATTGCTTTGTGTTAATTCAAAAATATTGCTAAAAATGATTCTTAAGGTCGGATTAAAAGCTCCCCAAACCGGGTAACCACCTTTAGGCATGGAAGTATTCATTCCATACGGAGGATAACCAACGAATTGTCTTCCGGTCTGGTTTGCATAGGCTACTCTGTACCAACCATTATCCCCGCTCCAAAAATTGGAAAATAAAGGGTAATCCATGTTACCATTCCATATTTTTTCAACTACCTGGTTGGCACAGGCCTGTCGAATAGCTATTGGGTTAAAAGCAGGGTTGTCATAACCCCAAACTTCTTTTATGTTTTCCCGGTTTCTAACAAAAGTTTCTAATGCAGGCACCAATCTTCTTGAATGACTGATATCCCATCCTGCATCATTCGCCAAATAAGTGCTATCCCATTTTACTTGTGTATGCATTTTCCATTCTCCGTCGCTACCTTTTTCCCAACTGACGGGACTCATAGATCCCGTATAACCAGCATACCTGTTGTCAAAAAAATACCTCCAAAATCCTTTGTCTAATTCAGCCCTTACTCCTTTAGAAGATGGGGTAAGAAAAGTTCTGTCAAGGAATAAATCGAATGCTTTTTTAATGCCATCTTTTTTATTTTGCAAATCCTCGAAAGCTTTTTTTCCATCTTCTGCCGCAGCATTTATCCCGGCCTGGTGTAATTCTGACAAATCAGAAAGGGCGGTCAAATACCAAAGGTCTTTGTCTGAAAAAAAATATCCTGAACTCCCATCTTTGATATCAGCAGAAGATATATTGAGTCTTTTATTCACTGAAGTAAAATAGCCTGGAGTAAACCAGCGATTTAAATGGACAGACATGGTATTGAAAGCATTCCTAAGAAAAGCCTTCTCTGCCATTGTTTGTTGATCAGGAAGAATATTCTCGGATACATTGGTGGCTAGCGCTCCTAACAGGCCCAAAAATTGCGAACTACAAAGAGGCACTTCCTGACCGATAAAATTATAGGCTGTACATATACTCCCCCCAGAACAAAGCCAACCCGTACTTTTATCAGCACCTGATATAGGTTTTAATAAAGAAAAGACGGGACTTAACAAATCTACAAGCTCTGCAATTTGTTGGGTATCCTTACACCTTCGGGTCATCTCTGTAAACGACTGCAATCCTCCAATCTGAACGTCATATAAAACGTAGACATCACCGTCCTCAAATAACCTTTTCTTAATTTCCGAAGTAAAATAGTCACGATAATGGCTGTTCCATGAATGAATTACCTGTTCATGGATGTCACCATCTTTTGAAAAATTAAATTTATTCTGCGACGATACAGGATGAATACCTATTAATGAAAGAGTTACAAAAGCTAAAGAAAAAATTAACCATTTTTTCATTTTCGTGTTTTTTATCTTAAATGGTATTTGTGCAGTTTTACTAATATGAGGCATATCTTTTAAAGTTTGTTTTAAATAATTATAGCATTAGTTGTTTATTTCGGGAACGCGTACAATCTTTTATATTCAATTTAATCGCTATTCTGACTCTATTTCTTTTTTGCCTTGGAACCTGCTGAAATTAGTTGACTGTTTTTTAAGTTAGTACCAGGGGTACAAGATACCTGGTTTTAACTTTGTTTGTAACATTCGTTACGTTGTTTTAGTCAGATTGAACGGACTTAGGCTCTGTTTTATGGAGATTGGTCAACCTGGCGCTGATAATATGATGTGTCTTGCCCTGAAATAGATTTACCCCGGTGCTGTTTCAATTCTAACTGAACAAATGCCTATAGGAGAAGGCAAGTGGGCTGGCTAAACCAACAAAAAAACAATAATTACTGTTTTACCCATATACACAACATCCCCTATTGGTAGTCGTTGCCTGGGAAAGGCTTAAACCTTTTTTGCAAATCATGCCATTCAACAAATTTTTTTCATCATTCTCCAGCTCGTGCATTCATAATATGGAGTACGGGAAATCAGGGCTTTTTATTTTAAGATGAATAATGCATCTTTGCACTCAGGTCAAAATCTAGTTGAGGACCGAGTAAGAGTTGTTTGTAATTCCGCCTGGCCGCAGTTGTCAGCTTAATTCATTTCCCCGCTTTTTGATTGTTTCAAAGTAATTGCACGGGGTAACCGTTGCTTATAGCGATGGGCATTTTATTTAAGAATTCATTTTCTGTCACAATTATGAATGGAGAAAAAAAATTTTCAGTAAAGCTAATTATACTAATCCTTCTTTTGGGAACGGCTCTCATATTTGCCATAACCCAACTGATGAAACCGTCCAACAGCACACCGAAAGAAAATGGAACACTGCCTGCAAAATCAGGTCCTGAAATCACACGGTTTGGACTACCAGTTGATTCTTTCACGGTAGTGAATGGCATCATTGAGCGCAACCAGTTTCTTGCAGGTATTTTGGGTGATTACGGCATTGATAATACCACGGCATTACAGTTGGCTCAAAAGGCACGTCCTGTTTTCAGTGTGCGAAACCTGGCTGCCGGAAAACCCTACACGATATTTTGCACGAAGGACTCTACGCAAAAAGCGCAATACTTTGTCTACGAGTCTAACGCGACCGATTACGTAGTGTATGATCTGCGGGATACTATGAAAG
>JBDTIC010000249.1:0-4603 GCA_039936595.1 Ginsengibacter sp.
CGAGCCTTTTTTCAAAGATTTGATTTTATTTTATGAATTTTTTCATGGTGATAATGGAAAAGGAGTAGGGGCCTCGCATCAAACCGGATGGACGGGTATTATTGCGGAGATAATAAGGTGTAGAGAGGAGTAGTAAGCTGTCAGCCAATGAGCAATTACCGCCGATTGGGTCAACGGAGAAGGTCGGGTGACAGCATTAACCTTTGAAATTGGCACAATTATAAAAGAAAAATATTTTGTATCGAAGGATTAACTGATCCTGTAAACCACCGGTTAGTCTTATCAAAAGCTGATCATAAATGCCTTATCCACCTTATGCTTTTCTTATTTTTATTTTTAGCTGTAATTTGCATTTCTATAAATCAAAATGACGTGACTAATTTTATTCCCATATTTCCACTTTCAATCGTTGTTTATCCTCATGAAAATTTAAACCTGCATATTTTTGAACCAAAATATAAACAGTTAATTCACGAATGTTTTGAACAAAAAAAACCTTTTGGGATGCCTGTTGTCATTAATAATAAAATGACAGAATGGGGCACACTTCTTGAAATTATCGAGGTATCCAAAAGATATAGTACAGGAGAGATGGATATAAAAACAAAAGGGAAAAAGATTTTCAGAAGTTTAGAAGTTATTAATGAAGTACCCGGAAAACTATATAGTGGCGCTATTGTAAATTATCCTGCCAATCATGAGCATGGAAAAAGGATTTTGATGGAGAAAATAATCACTGCCACCCAACAGCTTCATAAGGCGTTGAACGTAGATAAGCCTCTGCATAAAAATGAAGATGAATTATGGAGTTATGACATCGCACATTCTGTAGGGCTGACGCT
Source organism: Ginsengibacter sp. (assembly GCA_039936595.1). Classification (GTDB taxonomy): domain Bacteria; phylum Bacteroidota; class Bacteroidia; order Chitinophagales; family Chitinophagaceae; genus Ginsengibacter. The sequence continues at coordinate 843 of JBDTIC010000249.1, forward strand.
GGAAGAAGAATATGAATTACTAACATTTATGAATGAACTTCACCGCCAGGAGTACCTGAAGAGGCACCTTGCTAAAGTAATACCAATAGTGGCCGAGATGGAGTCATTAAAAGAGAAAATAAAATTAAACGGGCATTTTAAAAATATATCCGGGTTCAATCTATCGTAGATAAGGCTTAAGTCTGCCCTCAATGCAAAAAGCAGAAATCAATTATAAAAACACTTCAACATTTGGATACAATTACCCTTTGTTTTGATTTTGGAAATACAAGATTCAAATGTGGTGTATTTGTTCTTGATCGTTTAACAGAGGTTTTTTCATTAGAAGATGATACCAATGAGACCATCTTAACACTACTGGATAAATATAAACCTAACGGCACCATACTCTCATCTGTAATTAACCATAATACAGAAATTGAAAAATTATTAACAGCTAGCTCTTTATTTATAAAACTTGATTCTGCTACACCATTACCTTTTACTACTCCTGTCGCAAAACCAGAAACGATTGGCGCCGACAGGTTAGCACTTGCTGCGTTTGCGGTTTATTTTTATAAAGATCAGAACAACCTTATAATTTCCCTTGGATCGTGTATCACCTACAACTTTATTAATAAGTATAATAGTTTTATAGGAGGCAGTATTTCGCCGGGTATGGAAATGCGATTCAAAGCACTACACGCATTTACTGATAAGCTTCCATTGGTAAAACCGGGTCCTACCTCAGCTGGATGGAATTTCCCACTTATCGGGTATGATACCCACACAAATATATTAAGTGGAGTTATACAGGGAATGGCAGTGGAAATAGACGGGATTATCAATGAATACAAGGAAAAGTTCAAGAACTTTAACGTGCTTTTAACCGGTGGAAATACCGACAATTTTGTGCAGCATCTTAAAAATAAGATATTTGCCGACCCCTATTTGATTCTTAAGGGATTATATGCGATCAGCAAATACAACCATGACATCAACAATTAAACTCACCTGCTTGCTATTAGGGGTATTTCCACTATTTTGTTTTGCGCAGGAAAATTCTCCCTATTCACGATATGGAGTGGGAAACACTGTTCCCCTTTCAAATATCTCTAACAGAGCCATGGGTGGAATCTCTGGAGGCTTTTCTGATCCTACGGCAGTGAACTCTCTAAATCCTGCTACCTACAGCGATTTAATTTACACTACCCTTGATGTGGGTTTTGAGTATAATGGCAGAAAAATAAAAAGCAACGAGCCTGCTGCAAATTTCCTATCCAATAATGCTACAATATCTTATTTACAGGTTGGGTTTCCTTTATTGAGTGGCAATAAAAAAGCAAATAAGAGTAAAACATCCTGGGGATTAGCTATTGGCCTCAAACCCATTAGTAAGATCAATTATAAAATAGAGACAAAAAGCCGATCCTCCTTTGATAGTACTACTACCGTTTATGAAGGAAATGGAGGAATCAATGAATTTTTTATCGGAACTGGCTTGAGGCTGAAGAATCTAAGTCTTGGTTTTAATACTGGTTATCTCTTTGGTGAAAAGGATTATGACACCCATTTATCATTCAACAACGATACGGTTGATTATCACAACGCGCACTACGGTACGCAAACTCGCTTCGGTGGTTTATTATTTAATGCCGGAATGCAATACGAAATTGCTTTAAAAAAGAATGGTAAAAAGAATGGAGTATTCAGAATAGGAGCTTATGGTACCCTTAAACAAAAGTATAGCGCTTCCAGGGACAATATAATAGAAACTTACTCTGAATCTACGACCGGTACGATACAGCGGATTGATAGTGTATCCTCAAAAGAAAATGAAAAAGGTAAAGTACAGCTACCTGCTTCATTGGGTGTAGGATTTGTCTTTGAAAAAGAACATTTTTTAATTGGTGCTGATTATGAAACGACCAATTGGGACGACTATCGTTTTTATGGGGAAAAGGATTTAGTAAAGAATAGCTGGACTGCAAAAGTAGGACTACAATATTTCCCTGCTTCTATCGGTACCACGGGATACTTTAACTTCGTGAAATACAGAGCTGGCTTCTCTTTTGGCAATGATTACATAGCAGTGCAAAATTCACTCCCGGTCTATACTGTAAGTTTAGGTGGTGCTTTCCCATTAAAATTAAAACACAGTTTTTACGATCTGCAATACAGTGTAATGAATTTTACATTTGAATATGGAAGCAGGGGAAATAACAATAATAATCTTACTGAAAGTATATACAAAGTAAGCCTTGGTTTTTCGTTAAGTGATGTATGGTTCCGCAGGCAAAAATATCAATAGTTGCAATCCTGTTATCTTAAGGCAGGCTTTATTATCTTCATTTAATTTATTACTTCATGAGAAATGACTTTTCTTAAATTCCACATATCGTCTTTCATCAAAGCGGCCCTTATTGCAGGCTGCTTTTTTGTTTCTGCATGCGAAAATTCCTTAGAAGATATTAACAGACTTACTTCAAAAAGAATAGGAGTAGAAGTAGGTAAAGAAGTAAAAATAATTTATTCAATAGGGGAAAAAACCAGCGCAGTTATTACCGCACCATTAATGCTTAGACACCAGGAAGCAATTCCTTTTATTGAATTCACCAAAACAATACATGCCGATTTTTTTGACGACAGCTTGCGGGTAGAAAGCAGTCTGGACGCTCACTACGCCAAATATGAAGAAAGAGAAAGCAAGGTCTTTTTAAAAGATAGTGTAGTTGTAATGAATATTAAAGGCGACACTCTGTATTGCAATGAACTATACTGGGACCGAAATAAAAAAGACCACGAGTTCTATACAGATAAACCTGTGAGAATTCGTACTCCGACACAAATTTTAGATGGTGATGGACTGGACGCTCCCCAGGACTTCAGCAACTGGCACCTGATAAATGGCAGGGGAATTGTAAGAGTAAGCTCAACAGAATTTCCTGAGTAATGGTTAATTAGTTCATTGGTATATTAGTAGGGCAGTCAGGTTTGTTGATTTTCACTATTGCCGATCGTTTTTTATTATATTGATTGCAGATTCCCAATTGGCTTTAATCAACACTTACTTTTTGCTAAACTCGTAAAATCTTCTTCATATCTTTCAACAAAACAAAAGTATTGTTATGGAATACAGGCGTTTGGGAAAATCAGGTTTACAATTAAGTGTGATGGGTTTTGGAAGCTGGATAAGTTTTCAGAAACAAATAAATGATAAGATAGCTGACCAGTTAATGGGTATTGCATACGATAAGGGTATTAATTTTTTTGATAACGCAGAAGCTTATGCCGGAGGTGAAAGTGAAAAAATGATGGGGCGCGTTCTGAAAAGGAAAAATTGGGACCGAAGCTCCTTCACTGTTTCATCAAAGGTTTTCTGGGGATTGCATGGGAAAGACAATAAGCCCAACCAAAAAGGGTTGAGCCGCAAACATGTGATAGAAGCATGTAACGAAGCATTGCAACGATTGCAGGTAGAATATCTCGATTTATATTTTTGCCACAGGCCCGATATAAATGCCCCTATAGAAGAAACTGTGTGGGCAATGAATACCCTGATACAGCAAGGAAAAGTATTATACTGGGGTACCAGTGAATGGAGCGGCGTGGAAATAATGGAAGCGCACCGCATAGCCCAGCAGTACAGGCTTATCGGCCCTACTATGGAACAGCCTCAATACAATTTATTCGAAAGAAATAAGGTCGAGAAGGAATTTGCCAACATCTATGATTTTGTAGGATTAGGTACTACAATATGGAGCCCGCTGGCATCCGGTTTA
>JBDTIC010000250.1:0-10873 GCA_039936595.1 Ginsengibacter sp.
TTTAAAGAAAAAGATTTTGAACGCTTAATGAATGATGCAGGAATAATCCGCAATCGCCTAAAAATAAATGCTGCCATTGAAAATGCAAAAACGATCCTAAACCTTCAAAAAGAATTTGGATCTTTTAAAAAATGGATAGACCATCATCATCCTAAAACAAAAGAGGAATGGGTGAGAATCTTTAAAAAGACTTTCAAATTCACCGGCGGTGAAATTGTGAATGAGTTTTTAATGAGTACGGGATACTTGCCGGGAGCTCATATGGAAAGTTGTGTTATTTATAAAAAGATGGTGAAGGCGGGGCCTGCGTTTATGAGAAAACATCCTATCCGAATAATTTGATTAAAAGAGAAACTGAATAAAACTTATTACAAAATACTCGTAAATACACATTCCTAATGGATTATGCAGATATAGAAACACTTACTTTAAATGAAACAAAATTTGTGGTGATAGAGCAAAAAGAATTTGAAAAGATTCTGCTAAAAACAGCTCAAAAAACACCCGCTATAAAAAAACTTTCGCTAAATACCGGAAGGAAATATGCTCTCAAACTCATTGATAAATGGGCAAAAGAAAAGTAACCATTTTAGAACCTGCCGCTATTTCAGTTGTTGAGGCTGGATGGTTTATCGAAAGCCTGGGATTAGAAGCAACTGCGATAAAATTTGTAAATGAAGTTTTCGATTTTTTGAAAAAATATTGGGCGATATGTTTGATCACAAGCCATGTCTGTATCAAAACTGGAAATCATTAGGATATAGATGCGTTCCGTACAAAAAACTTTGTTGTGTATTTAAGTCTTCCAAAGGAAATAGTAATGTGCGATTTTGTGCCTGCCAAATTATTGAGATAAATAAAGATTGACTTAGAAACTTCAACATTTATTAGTTATTGACACACCAATATTTTACCCATTTCCCTAACTGCTCCTTTTTTAATAGAACCTTGTGGGAAGCAGGGTAAATTGTTTTTTTAAGAGGTTTAATGTCTCATATATGTAAATAACAACAATCAAATGTTATTTTATTTTATGAACTCTCTCAGTACCACCATCAAAAATCTTTACCTCATTTTAAAATATAATTTCTATTTTGTATCGAAATTGATACTGCATAATGAAAAATTGTTTTTGTTTCTGTATTTTCCTCTCGCTTGTTATTCTTTCATCTTGCAATACCCTTGCGAAAAAGAATGAGTTGGCTAATAAGTTGGGAATCGCTGCAGACTCCGCCACTGTAAAATATAAATTAGTTACCGATGAATTGATGATGCCTCTTGAATTAAATGAGCCGGAAGGTAGAGAAGGAAGAATGTTTATTACGGACAACAAAGGCAGTATATGGATCCTCAAAAATGATTCTATAGCGGCAAAGCCTTTTTTAAATATCTATGATAAAATCGGTGAGCAACCAAAAAATTCATCCGTAGGAATGATCTTCAGCGTTTCATTTCATCCTAAGTATGCAACCAACAAAAAATTTTATGTGTGCTATAATGCACCATCTAAAATTCATACATCCGATGCGAAACTCATTGTTTCAGAGTTTACCGCAAGTGCTGATAACCCTGACATCGCAGACCTTAAATCTGAACATAAGATCATTGAATTTAAAGGATCAACAGTGCAGGGCAATGGCTCGCAGATAGCTTTTGGGCCTGATGGATATTTATATATTTCGCTCGGGGATGATAGCGCGGGCGACACCACTTATCATTATCACGCACAGGATTTGAAATATTTTAATGGAAAGTTACTTCGGATTGATGTGAACCAAAAGCCTTATGGTATTCCTTCTGATAATCCTTTTGTGAATGTAAAAGATTCAAGGCCGGAGATTTGGGCGTATGGATTCCGGAAACTGTGGCGTTTTACTTTTGATCCGCTAAGCCATCAATTATTTGGAGCTGATATAGGACAAGACAAGGATGAAGAAATTGATATAATTAGAAGTGGTGCTAATTATGGATGGCCTTTCGCAGAAGGCGATAGTATTTTTGAAAAGGATAATTCTATTAACAATACATCTTTTACTGCTCCTATTAATACCTACAACCATGAGGTGGGCATTTGTGTGATAGGCGGATGTTTTTATTATGGAAATGATATCCCTGTGTTAAAAAATAAATATGTTTTTGCTGATTTCCGTGGTAGGCTGTTTACACTTGCAAAAAGTAATGAAAATTGGCAAAGGCGGCCTTTAAAAATATATAATAGTCCTGAAGGTTCTTTCTTTATTTGTGGTTGTAGCCTGGATGCTAGTGGTCACCTATATGTATTGGGATATGTTATCAAGGATAAAATAAAAAAAGGAGTTGTTTATCAACTCTCAAAAATGTAAGTCTTAGACATTTCAGAAATGTATTCAATGGGCTTCTTCTAATATATTCAATGTTTTTTTGTCTTTTTTTCCGCTAAAAAATCTATTTAGCACTTTTTCAAATACCGGATCGGCGGCTGGCACAGAAGAAAACAAAGTCATTGAGGAATGCAGTTTTAAATCATCAGGGCTCCCAAATATCGCATGTGCGTCATTGCTTTCGATATTAAGTAATTCAACGCATATTCGAACAAGCCTTCTACCTAATAAAGGATGATTTAAGAATTCTACTGCCTCCTGAATATCTGTAATGGCATATAATTTTGACATATCACTAATCCCTAAACCTTGTATCTGAGGAAAAATGTACCACATCCAGTGAGTACGTTTTTTACCGTTCGTTATCTCTGAATATGCCATCGAATAGCTCTTTTCCTGGGCCTCAATAAATCTTTGCAAACTGTAATTATGCATCATCAATTATTAATTTATTATCATTTATTTTACAGGTACATTTTACAAATCTTTATTTTTACATAAACCATCCTTTATAATGGAAATTGAGTTTAATCTTGAAGATATTGAAACTACGGCCCGCGCTTATTTGCAAATCTGCAAAGGTTACAAAATATTTGCCTTCAGTGGAGAACTGGGTTCAGGTAAAACAACTTTTATTAAGTCACTTTGTAAAGGAATGGGAGTAGAAGAAGCTATTACGAGTCCCACCTATTCGATTATCCAGGAATATCATTCTGTGGATAACAACATCATCTTTCACATCGATCTTTACCGCATTAAAAGCAGAGCAGAAGCGTTGGAAGCAGGAATAGAGGATTGCCTTAACAGCAGCGAAATTTGTATGGTTGAGTGGCCTGAAATTGTGCCTGGTATTTTTCCGGGCAATACGATTTTTACCATTATTAAAATACTCTCTGCGAACAGGAGAAAATTGATAATTACACTTCCGCTATAAAAATTTATATTTATACCTTATTTCATTGTAAACAATTTCCATGGCATCCTCAAAACCATTTGTCTCACCTTCCTTCACCTATGAAACACTGGAAGAAACGCTGGACATAAAACCCAAAAGCGCGGAATTACTGATTGGAATTCCTAGAGAAACTTTTTTCCAGGAAAATAGGATTGCTCTGACACCTGAAGCCGTAAGAGTACTTATTGCGAATGGGCATAACGTAATCATGGAAACTAAAGCAGGAGAAGGGGCAAGCTATTCTGATAATGATTACAGCGAAGCAGGTGCCACCATTACACAAAGTAAGAAAGAAGTTTTTGAATGTGAAACTATCGTAAAAAGCGCTCCGGTTTGCGACGTGGAAATTAACCTGCTAAAGCCCAATCAGTTTATTATTTCTCCTATTCACGTTACTGCTATGAAGCGTGAAATATTAGAGAAAATGATGGAGAAAAAAATTACTGCCCTTAGCTTCGAAAATCTGAAAGACGACAGTGGCCACAATCCTATAGTACGAAGCATGAGTGAGATTGCCGGAAGCGCAGTTATGTTGATTGCAGGACAATATTTAAGCAATGCCAACCATGGCAAGGGAATACTAGTAGGAGGTATTTCAGGGATACCTCCCACAAAAGTAATTATAATAGGGGCAGGCATCGTAGGTGAACAGGCAGCGCGAGCCGCACTTGCCTTAGGGGCAAGTGTAAAAATATTTGACAATAGTATCTACAGACTTAAACGTTTGCAAAACAATATTGGGATGCGCTTGTACACGTCTGTGATAGAGCCTGGAATTTTAGCGAAACAATTAAAGACCTGTGATGTGGCAGTTGGAGCCTTAGCAGCTTCTGGAGGACGTACTCCAATGGTAGTAACTGAAGAAATGGTAAGCAGGATGCGTCCGGGAAGCGTGATTGTGGATGTAAGTATCGACCATGGAGGCTGTTTTGAAACATCACAAATGACAACTCATGCATCGCCGGTTTTTAGAAAATATGATGTCATTCATTATTGCGTAACCAATATACCGAGTGGTTTCGCCCGTACTGCTTCACAAGCCATTAGTAATGTGCTTATGCCTCTGATGCTTGAAATGTCTGATGATGGTGGCTTTGAAAACCTGGTGTGGTATAAAATAAATATCCGTAGTGGTATCTATTTATTTAAGGGTGCCCTTACTAATTTTCATCTTAGCGAGAGATTTGACTTAAAATTTACCGATTTGAATTTATTGATAGCGAGCAGAAGATAGAGTGGAAGATTTATTTTTTCAAAGCGCGTAATTGTGCAAAAGGAAAACAGAAATATTTCTATGGAAATTGTTTATAAAAAATTAGAGCCTCCTGAAGAGTTTATATCTTAAAAGGAAAAAACGAAATACCACAACTACGAAGGTTAACCCACATTGCAGCCAAATACCTTTGAATCTTGTAAAACAATAAGAAGATTTTATTGTAGAAAAATACGTGAAAGATTCATAGCAACGCATTATTACCTCCAAAAAATTGGATATAGTACTCTTAGCTAATATTCAGAGCAATTAGCAAAAATGATAAATAGATTTTACCCGTTAATCTTTTCATTTCTACCATTTAATAAATACAATCATCCACGTACTCATTGACAGTGTATCGACCAAGGTCTTTTTTATATCTTCAAAATATTGACTACTGAAAAGAAATACATTTATAACCTGAGTTGATAGAAAATGTTCAAATTTTTGCCTGGTTTCAAAATTGATCTAACTAACGTGATGAAAAAACGTAAAATATTATTGATAATATATTTATTTAATATGGTTTTTATATAATAAAATCTTATCTTCAACTTTAACCCCTTTTTAAACATTTAAACCAGAATCTTATGCGAGTAGACATTTCAAAAACAAAAGCATTACAAAACATCGACCTTTCCACAACAAAAGAATTACAAAAGATCGGTCTTTCCGCCATCCAAATTGAAAAATTTCAGAAGCTAAAGGCTACGCCACGGCCCATGTCAGCGAAAATCACCAACATGGGATTCGACCCAAAACTCATAAGTACATTGCCCAAAAATGTACAGACCCTGACAAAAGCAGACCTGATTGCGCTGGGAGGATGGTCACCAAGCAAAAAGTTATCGCCAGCCGCAGCAAAAATTTCTGTTACCGAGATCCAACAAATCAGAGATGTTTTTGGAAAAGGCATTGCTGGAAGTGCGGGGAATTTAGCAATGGATATTTATTGTTGTTGTTGCCCATGTTGCTGTGCTGCTACAGTAACCACTCCTGTTTCCATAAAAAAAGAAAAAACGTTGCGGGCATAGTTCTCAATAAGTTTAAATGAAAGTCCTTCTAATTTGGCCGAAGGCAAGAACTGACCCCGATTGGGGAGGCGATTTAGGGGCAATAGCAGAGCCGCTTTCGCTGGAGTATCTTGCTGCAACGGTTAAGCAAGCAGGCCATTCTGTAAAAATACTGGATCTAAGGCTTTTTCCTGATGTACTGGAAAAGGAGTTACTATCCTATAAACCGGACGTTTTAGGTGTAACTTCCTTTTCTATGCATGTATCCGCGGGATTATCCGCCATGCGTAAGGCAAAGGAATTGCTGCCGGATTGTATCACCATTGCAGGTGGCCATCATGCTTCTATTTTACCGGAAGATTTTTTTGAACCCCAGGTAGATCTGGTGGTGAGTGGAGAAGGTACACATCCGTTAAAACAAATACTGGAACGTATAGAAAAGAAAGAGGGCTTCAGTAGTATCGCCGGAGTGTATTACAAAAATTCTTCTGGAGAATTTATCTTCAATGGCAAGCAAGGTTCCTTTTCTATTGATGACCTGCCGTTACCAGACAGGACAGTCACCGAATCATTCAGGCACAGGTATTTCATTGACTGGATGATGCCGGTAGCTTTATTGCGCACATCGGTTGGATGCCCATATCGTTGTACATTTTGTTCTTTATGGAAAGTAATGGATGGCCGTTATGAGAAAGGCTCCATAGACAGAATAATTGAAGACGTACAACAAATAAAAGAAGATTTTGTCTTCCTGGTGGATGATGAGGCCTTTATTGACAGTAAGAGAATGTTGAGAATGGCTCTTGCATTTAAAGAAGCAGGAATCAAAAAAAGATTTTTTGCTTATTGCAGGATAGACAGCATCATCAGGAATAAGGAGGTATTTAAAGTGTGGAAAGAAGTTGGCCTTGAAAGGCTTTTTGTAGGTGTGGATGCCATATCTGAAAAGGATTTGAAAGAGTACAACAAAAGGCTTTCTATTAATCAAATAGAAAACGGACTTTCAATTGCCAAAGAATTAGGGATTGAAATATTTGCCCAGTTTGTAGTAAATGTTGATTACAAAGAAGAAGATTTTAAATACCTGGTTCGCTTTATAGAACATTACAAGCTGGAATATCCTTCTTTTACAGTCCTGACTCCACTTCCCGGCACGGCTTTGTTGAAAGAAGACTTCTCTAACGTTACTATGATGCAAAAAAACGGAAGACCAAACTGGGATTATTTCGATACACAAAGTCTTGTGATGCCGTCGGTGTTGGAACCTGATCAATTCAGGAAAAGATATCGCGGTTTGTATAAAATTTTTAGTGGGGCTTATTCCCGTTTTTTAATCCATAAACCTGTATATAAGCAGGGTATATCTTTAATCAGCTAAATAATTTATAACTTAATGAAAAATCAAACCGAAAACAAGCTCTTTTTTGTACCGAGCCAGGTGATAGAATATGGTAAGGCTATTATTCTTCGCAGAGGAGTTTTAAAAATTAAGTTAGAAGGAGAGCAAATTGTCGATATCATTAACATAATAATGACTTTGGCATCAGAGGATGGGGCTACGGAACAGCAGCTTTTAGAATACTTTGGCGAAGACAATAAGAGTTCTGTTCAACCTCTTATAACCGAATTAAAAGATAAAGGTTTTTTAATAGAAAATACTTCCTACTCCGCCGAAAGCCCCAACGATATTTCGCAAAGAGAAAGCTTGTTCTACGGTCAGTCGGGCATGAGCGAAGAATCCAGAAAAAAACTAAAGTCAACAGTAGTCCATATCATCGGAGTTAACTTCATTTCAAAAAATATAGCGGCTGGCTTATTTGATTGTGGTGTTGAAAATGTAATAATAGTGGATTATCCTTTTTTTAGAAACATGGAATTCTTTACTAATGAAGGGAAATTGATTACCGAAAATTTTTCAGACAAGATCAATGTGGTTGAATATAATGAATGGACCGAAAATTTGGAGTGGGAAAAGCCACAGTGTTTGATCGCCACTTCTGACTTCGGGGGAATGTATAGTTTCAGGGACTTCAATCTTTTCTGCGTGGAAAATAACATTCATTTCTTCCCGGCGGTCTATCAGGATTATAAAGGATTCATAGGACCATTGGTGATACCTGGATATACGCCATGCTACGAATGCTTTATTCAAAGGCAAAATGCCAACATGAAGGGCTTTGAAGCAAAAAGGACTATTGAATTATCAGATTTTGAAGGCCAGGCTGTAATAGAGTCACACCCCATAATGAATAAAATTATCGCCGATATTGCTGTAATGGAGCTAGTTAAGTTTTACGGAAATATGATTCAGTTCAGAAATAGTGGAAAAGTAATAGAAGTGAATTTACTGGCTACTGAGTTAAAATCCCAACAAGTATTGAAAGTTCCCAGGTGTCCACATTGTGGCACACTAAAAAAACAATCTGAAACTACTGTAATGAAAAGCACGTTTATGCCCACGCACTACGAATAAAACCTCTGAAAACAATAGCTATGATAAATCTTTCTGCTCTGTCGCCGGATAAAAAAAAGTATTTGTTCCAAAAAGAGAAAATGGATGTTCTTATAGATGATTCTGTCGGCATCCTTAATAAAATAGAAGAAGTGCCAAGGTTTGCAGGTGATCCTCATTTTTTTCATTTTCTCGGCAAAGCATGCAATGCATTACCTATTACCGGCAGGAAAAATTTCTTTAACTCCGGCGGTGCATCGATTGACCGGGAACGGGCTATGTATAAGGCAATAGGCGAAGCTATTGAAAGGTATTCTTCTTCTTTTTACGAGTTTGATGATTTACCTCTGACGAGCTTTATCGATGCTGATTTTGATTGTATTCATCCCGGAGACTTTGCGCTGTATACAGATGAGCAGTACGATGGTGATGATTTTTTATTTCATCCTTTTGTGGACTCTACACCGGTAAGATGGACTCATGTCTATAATCTGACAGATAAAAAAAACTGTTTTGCTCCGGCGGCGGCGGTATATATGCCTTATACCTACTTACTGGGAGACGATGAGCCGCCTTTTCTACAGCCTATTTCTACGGGCTTAGCCTGCCACGTTACTTTGGAAGCTGCCTTAATTGGAGCCATCTGTGAAGTGGTGGAACGCGATGGAGTTATGATCATGTGGCAATCTATGTTACAATATCCACACATCAGAATTGAAACGTTGGATGACGTAAGTTATGATATAGTAAAACGACTCGAGATCAATACAGCCCGTGTTGTAATGCTTAATATCACTACAGATAATGGGATACCAACGATATTGAGTATTCTTGATGATAGAAACAATCCCAATGCGCCTGCATTTATTTTTGCAGGAGCCTCTGATCCAAATCGTGAGATCGCCGCCAGGAAAAGTTTAGAAGAATTACCTCATTCCCGCAGGTACTGTGCCCGGTTGATGGAATTTTCACCCAATTTTGTTCCTGAATTTCCAAAGCATGCTAATGTAAAAGACCAGGAGCAGCACCTTCATTTTTACTGCGATCATGATAATGCCCAATATGCTGAATTTGTTTTGGGATCTCCCGACAGGATATCATTTGATGAAATTAGATCTTTAGAAGGTGCTACGCCAAAAGACACCATCGACAACCTGGTGAAGGCTATTGCCAAGACAGGTGAAAAGGTATATTACAAAGACCTGACAACAAGTGATGTCTATGAAATGGGATATAAAGTAGTAAGGGCTTTGGTACCCGGCTACCAAAGATTATGCATGGGATACAAAAACAGGGTCTTAAATAATAAGCGATTAAAAAATGTGCCTAATGCGTTGAAGATAAAGTCAGTTTTACCTGCGGGCTACGCTGACAATCCCGCGCCACACCCTTATCCATAGTTTAAAGTGGTAAAAAAGAAAAAAGTTTTGGATAAGACTTTTGTGGTGAGGCCCGGGACTATGAAATCAATCAATAATCTTCCGATAACTTTCGGAATCAAATTTTTACCATGGATACTTATAATTCATTAATGCAGGGACTAAAGGAAGACGATACCCCGGTTTGGGAATTGTATCATGAGAATTCAAAATTTACGCCCTATCAAAAACCGATACCCTATAATGAACTCCAGCAATGGATGAGTGACCTAATTGTGAGTTATGATTATTTTCAGTACCCGTTTTTTCCACTTGAAAAACCACATGACACATTTGACAAAAGTTTTTCCAATATACTGACTTCAAGACAAACTATGCAGAATTTGCATCCTGTAGAAATCAGTTTTAAGCAATTAAGTTCATTATTACACTACGGATATGGTATTACAAGAGGCAACGAAGGGACCACATTTCCTCACCCATTCCGAACAGTACCTTCAGCAGGCGCATTATATCCGTTGGAAATATATTTTCATCATAATTATATCCAGGATATTCCGTCCGGCCTTTACCATTATTCTTCTGCAAAAAACGGAGTCGAACAATTAAAAAAAGGGGATTTTTCCAAAAGCCTAAAAGAAACTTTCATTCAACCGGAGGTAGCTTACAATTCTTCCATGCTCATCTTCATTACTGCATTAATGGAAAGATCTACCCACAAATATGGGGAACGTGCCTATAGATTTGCACATATTGAAGCGGGGCATCTTGCTCAAAATATTTGCCTGGTGGCAGAAGCTCTCAACCTTGGAGTCATACCTATTGGAGGCTTTATAGATAAAAACGCCGACGACTTCCTGGAAATAAATGGCCTCACGCATTCCACGATTTATTGCATGGCGATTGGTTCAAAAACTTAAATTAAAAGAACTGTATTTTCCAATATGAGTGGTAAAATTTTTTGTCGCCAGGTGGCTTCTACCAAACAATTGACCGATATTTTAGAAGAACGACCGGGAAATAGAAATGTAATTTTCAGTGATTTGTATTATGGGAGTTTTCAACCACACCATGTCGCTACTGAATTTGCGTGGCAATTAAACATAGATATTACGAGCCTTTTACCATTGTCATTTGACAGCCCTGCTTCATCTCAGACTAAAGGACTACTGAACTTTTCTTCGTTTGTATCAAGAGGAATTGATGAAGAATCAGTAGGTGACAGAGGTATTTTTATCGCAAGTAACCTGGCTAAATATATATTAGAACAAAGCCCCGAGGGGCCATTATTGTTTGCCGTTTTACTTCCTCCACCCCACGTTCTTTTCAGCAGCGAGAATCAACATTTTATCTCAAAATTGATAAAGGAGATTCCATACTCCCAACACCACCTTTTGTTGTTTTATACTACCCCTATTGACTTTATCGACAAAATAAATGGTGTTGAGTTTGAGGAAGC
>JBDTIC010000251.1:0-9240 GCA_039936595.1 Ginsengibacter sp.
GGGGTTGGTATACCTTTTTCATTTAAGAGCGTAACAAGTGCCTCACCTATACCTAACTGAGTGATCAGATTTTCAGTTTTATAAAATGTAGTTTCAGGATAATTCTGTGCAGTTTGTTTGATTACCTGCCTGTCATTGGCAGTGAATGCGCGTAAAGAATGTTGGATCTTTAATCCTAATTGGCCTAAAACACTTGCAGGTACATCCATTGGGTTTTGTGTACAAAAATAAATGCCTATTCCTTTGGAACGGATTAGTTTAATAACTGTGTTGATCTGATCTAATAAAGCCTTGCTGGCTTCTTCAAAAATCAGATGTGCTTCATCGATGAAAATAATTAATTTGGGCTTATCCAAGTCACCTTCTTCCGGGCAAACAGAATACAACTCTGCAAGCATTTGCAACATAAAAGTAGAAAATAGTTTTGGCCGATCCTGGATATCTGTTACTCTCAATATGCTGATCATTCCGCGGCCATCATCGTTGATACGCATGAGATCTTCCACTTCAAAACTTTTTTCTCCGAAGAATAAATCAGCGCCCTGCTGTTGGAGTTCTATTACTTTTCTCAATATGGTACCTGTTGACGTTGTAGAAATATTTCCATAAGAAGCCTGAAGTTCATTTTTTCCTTCGTTGCCTGCATATTGCAATACTTTGATAAAATCTTTCAGATCGAGTAAAGGAAATTTGTGATCATCGCAATATTTAAAGATCATAGCTACCACGCCGCCCTGTGTATCGTTTAGTCCTAAAATTTTCGATATAAGAACCGGACCGAATTCAGAAACAGTGGCCCTGAGTCTTACCCCTTTTTGATTACTAAGAGTAAGTAAATCCACAGGGAAACTGCATGGCTTATAATCCATTTTTAATTTTTGGTAACGTGATGTGATCTTATCATTCACCGTTCCTGAAGCAGCAATACCGCTAAGATCCCCTTTTATATCCATCAATAAACATGGAACACTCGCATCGCTTAAGCCTTCAGCAATCATTTGAAATGATTTTGTTTTACCACCACCAGTAGCGCCAGCAATTAAACCATGACGGTTTAGAGTGGAAAGAGGTAGAAAAATTTCAGCTTCAGGAATCACATCGCCATCCAGCATTCCTACGCCAATTTTTATAGTTTCTCCTTTAAAAGAGTAACCTTGTTTTATCGCATTTATAAATATATCTTTATTAGCCATTATTTTTTTCTGAAAGTTACAAATGAATTTCAAAAATCATAAGATAGTTTTGACATTATGGCAATATATTTAAGGCTCATTATTTGTGGCATTAAATATGTAAAACAAGTTTCATAAAAACTAAATATCTTTATTCAGAATAAAACAAACAATTATGGAAAGTATTAAACCGAAAATTCTTATTTGTGAAGACGATCCAAACCTTGGAATGGTATTAAAAAATTATCTTGAGTTGAATGATTATGATGTAGTATTAGAAAGAGATGGCAGGCTTGGGCTTGCTGCGTTTCAGCGTGAAAAATTTGATCTGTGCCTTCTCGATGTAATGATGCCAAATATGGATGGCTTTACAGTTGCTGAAGAAATAAGAAATGTTGACCCGGACATGCCATTATTTTTTCTTTCAGCAAAGACAATGAAAGATGATATTATTAAAGGATACAAACTGGGCGCAGATGATTATATCACCAAACCTTTTGACAGTGATGTACTTTTGCATAAGATAAAAGCGATCTTAAAGCGCAATGAGGAGCTCCACCGCGAAGAGGCTAACGCCGAGTATGATTTAGGGAAATTCCATTTTAATCCAAGGCTGCGTCAACTTGGTGTTGGAAAAGATGTACAAACATTGTCACCTAAAGAAAATGAGCTATTGAAAATGTTGAGTGAATACAAAAATGACCTGTTACCGAGGGAAGCTGCATTAAAAAAAATATGGGGAAGCGATACTTATTTTAATGGCCGTAGTATGGATGTGTATATTGCCAAACTTCGCAAATATTTAAAAGGAGACCCCAATATAGAAATAGTAAATATTCATGGAAATGGTTTCCGCCTGGTAGTACAGGAATGAAGAATAGCGTTTCTTTAGACTTAGCTCACATTGACAGCACCGCAGCTACCAAGCCTGCGGTTTCCGTTCTTAATCGATTTACTCCCAGAGTTACCGGAATATAGTGTTGTTGGATTGCTTTTTGAATTTCATCTTCGGTGAAATCTCCCTCGGGACCAATCAAAATTATCCGTGAACTATCTTTATTCACAATAGATTCAGGTAAGCTTTTCTTTTGCTCTTCAAGGCAGTGCGCAATAAATTTTTGCGTATAATTTCCTTTAACAACCTCCTCGAACTTTACAGGTAATGATAGGTCTGGTAACCAGGCCTGGTTACTTTGCAACATGGCGCTTATTAAAATAGATTGTATTCTTTCAAATTTGAACTGAGTTTTTTCAGTTCGTTTGCAAATTAAAGGGATGATGGCAGATACACCTATCTCCGTCGCTTTTTCTATAAACCACTCAAAACGGCTGGTATTTTTAATTAAAGAAATAGCGATCGTTGTCTTACCCGGGAGTTGGGTTATAAATTCTTCATGTAAAATTTGTACTTCTGTTTTTCTTTTATCTGCAACAATTATTTCAGCATTTAGTATCCGTCCTTTACCATTGGTGACCAATAGCCGATCGCTTTCCTTCATACGAAGGACTTGTACGACATGTTTTGAGCTTTGTTCGCTTAAAATAAATTTATGGATATCAGGTAGATTATCTTCAAAGAAGCGAGGGAGAACCATTGTATTTACTTTGCCATGTTACATAAATCAGAAAGGTGCGTTCTCATCAAATTCTTCATCATTCATTTTACTTCCTGCCTGGAAGTAAAGCTTCGCGCCGCCGGAATCGTCCAGGTCTTTTACCGGTTTAAAATTGCCTTGAGGTAAGCCACTACCAAAACCGTCATCATCCTTTTCAATAAACTTTTGGATATGTAAAAGCGCTTTTAATTTAATAGTTTCCAATTGCCCGTTTCTATGTTTAGCGATTCTGACCTCTGTATCTCCCTTGATGGATTCTCCCATTTCATTTTCATGCACATCATAATATTCTGGCCTGTAAAGGAATATCACCATATCTGCATCCTGTTCTATCGCACCTGATTCGCGCAAATCGCTTAATTGGGGAATTTTATTTCCCTCTTTTCTTTTTTCTACTTCACGGCTTAACTGGCTTAAGGCAATAATGGGAACCTGCAATTCTTTAGCCAGGCCTTTTAAGTCTCTTGAGATACGACTGATCTCCTGTTCACGGTTACTGTTACGATTTTCGCCGGTTCCGCTCATTAGTTGTAAGTAGTCTATGATAATCAGTCCTACATTGTGTTTATTTTTCAGTCTTCTGCACTTTGCTCTCAACTCAAAAATGTTTAATGCCGCAGTATCATCAATGTGAATGGGAGCCGATGCCAGTCTGTCAATTCCTTTTTTATACAACTGCTTCATCTCATGATCTTCCAGCCTTCCTCTTGCAATCTTTTCCAAAAGAATTTCACTCTCAGCGCTTAGGATTCTTTGTACAAGCTGACTGGCACTCATTTCCAATGAAAAGAACCCAACCCCAGTGGGCTTAGTTGGATGAAGAGCAGCATTACGTGCAAGGTTAAGCGCAAATGCTGTTTTACCCACTGATGGACGGGCAGCCAAAACGATCAAATCACTTGCTTGCCATCCGTAAGTAACACGGTCAATAGATGCAAAACCTGTCGGTACTCCGGTAATTTCATCCTGCCTGGTTCTTAAATCTTCAATACGCTGGATCGTTTTCACCAGTACTGAGTCAATGCTGGCATAATCTCTTTTTAGATGTTTGTTGGTAATATCAAAGAGTTTGGTTTCAGCCATATCGAGCAATTCAAATACATCAGTACTATCCTCAAACGCATCAGTAATAATTTCACTGCTTATTTTTATAAGTTCCCTCTGTATAAATTTCTGAAGAATGATCCTTGCATGTATCTCAATATTTGCCGAAGAAAAAACTGCGTTGGTAAGTTTTGTAACATAAAAAGGGCCTCCAATGAGTTCAAGTTCCTCTCTAAACCTTAACTCCTCTACAACGGTTAACAGATCAATGGGGGAATTTTTTTGTTGTAAACCCTGCATAGCCCGGAAGATCCTTTGGTGAGCTTCCACATAAAAGCATTCAGGAGTCAGAATTTCTATAATAACATCAAATGCATTTTTTTCAAGCATAACAGCCCCAAGAACTGCCTCTTCTAATTCTTTTGCCTGCGGTGGAACCTTACCAAATGCCATCGTTCCCAATTCCAAAGAACTGCTTTTTCTCCTTATTTTCCTGTCTTTATTGATGTTCGTAAGATCCATTTATATTTTCTCAAATTTTAGCAACAATTAAAACAATATTCGTTTTTCATTATGAAGGTCGGCTAAGGTAATGGACAAAGCGGGATATAAAATTAGTGGTTCATATCTATATTTGTGCAGACGATCTTCACATATTAAATCACAGGTAATTACCCATTATCCACAGATTTTTCATTGTTTTCCACAATCTAAAAAAAATTTCCCATTTTTTAAATGTTGAATACACAATTTGTTGTGAAGAAAATATTTCGTTCTTTAAATCGGTTATATCAATAAAATTTGGTAGAATCCTCTCCAAAAAAGTAAGCATGTTAAACACAAAAAAATGATAGTATGGTAAATAATACAAAGTTTACTTACCTACTTCTTTCTTATTTTTGGGAGATTATTAAAATGAAAAAAGAGACAACAAAAAACACATGAAGATTAGTTATAATTGGCTTAAGGAATATCTACCCACAGATGAACTCACTACAGAAATAGCAGGAAATCCACAGAAAATATCAGCAATTTTAACATCGGTAGGTCTTGAGGTGGAGGCCTTGGAGAAATATGAAGAAGTGGAAAATAATCTTGAAGGACTTATTGTTGGCGAAGTAATTGAATGCACAAAACATACGGACGCGGATAAACTGAAAATCGTCAATGTAGATAACGGTAAAGGAGATACACTGCAGATTGTATGTGGCGCTTCTAATGTAGAAGTTGGTCAAAAAGTGGTAATTGCACCGGTTGGTGTTACATTATATCCGGTTTCCGGTGAACCTATCAGAATAAAAAAAGCAAAAATCCGTGGCGTTGAAAGCGACGGAATGTTGTGTGCTGCAGATGAAATAGGAGTTGGGAGTGACCACCAGGGGATTATAGTATTGCCCCAGGATGCAAAACCTGGAATGTCTGCCAGGGAATTTTATGGATTGTATGAAGATTGGATCTTTGAGATTGGACTAACTCCAAACCGCATGGATGCTATGAGTCACCTCGGTGTAGCCAAAGATGTCTGTGCCTATATTTCACATCATTCCAGAAAACAAATTAAAGTAGTTGAACCTTTTAAAAATAGTTTTAAAGAGGATAATAATTCAGAGCCTGTAACAGTAGAAATAAAAAATACTTCAAATTGCGAACGGTATGCAGGATTGAGTATATCTGGAATTACAATAACTGATTCACCTATTTGGTTACAAAATAAGTTGAAGAGTATTGGTCTTCACCCGGTAAATAATATTGTAGATATTACCAACTTCATACTTCATGAAACAGGTCAGCCATTACACGCGTTTGATCTGAGTAAAATAACGGCCGGACAAATTATTGTTGAAACATTGCCAGAGGGTACCCCTTTTATAACACTTGATGGAAAGCAACGAAAACTCAGCAATACAGATATAATGATTTGCGATGGCAATGATAATCCTATGTGCATTGCCGGAGTATTTGGAGGAGCAGAAAGTGGAATACAATTAACAACCACTTCCATATTTCTTGAAAGCGCTGTTTTTAATCCTTCTTCCATCAGAAAGTCTATGCTACTACACAATTTACGGACAGAAGCTGCAGTACGTTTTGAAAAAGGAATCAATATTGAGAATACAGTAGCTGTCCTGAAACGAGCGGCCTTGCTCATTAAGGAACTAGCAGGAGGAAAGATTACCTCTAAAATCACAGACTTTTATCCACAACCAAGAGAAAAGGAGGAAATTGTTTTATCTAATCACTATCTTAAGAAGATAAGTGGGAAAAATTATCATCCTGATACCGTTACCAATATATTAAAATCATTAAATTTTACCATCTTAAGAGAAGGTATTGATGGAATAACCGTAGCGGTGCCGTATAGCAATCCGGATATTACTATTCCGGCAGACGTTATTGAGGAGATCATGAGAATCGATGGCCTTGATAATATCGACATTCCCAAAATGGTAAAAATGACCCCTTCCATCAGTCACGGATTAAACGAAGTATTGACAGAAGAAAAGATAACATCATGGTTGGTTAATAATGGGTTCAGTGAAATATTTACTAACTCCATTACTAATAGTAAATATTTTGATAGCGAAACACTTACTACTACAGTAAAAATAATAAACAGCCTGAGCGAAGATCTTAATGTAATGCGGCCTGAGATGTTGCCAACCGGTTTGGAATGTATTGCTTATAATCTTAACAGAAAAAATAGTAACCTCTTATTTTTTGAATTTGGTAACACGTACTCCAAAATCGGTAGTGGTTATTCTGAAAAGGAAACACTTGCATTATATCTTACAGGAAATAAAAATGAGCAAGGCTGGAATTTACCTGTAAATAAAATTGATATCTTTTTTGTAAAGGGAGTTTGCGAAAATATTTTTTCTCTAGCAGGGATTAACAATTTTCAATTTGACGTTGCCGATATTAAGTTACTTGAGGAAGGTTTGATTGTCTCGGCAAATAAGATAGCTATTGGTTCTTTTGGAAGTGTCAGTAAATCAGAACTCGAAATTTTTTCTATTAAGCAGCCTGTATTTTTTCTCTGTATAGATTGGGGAAGATTAAAGCTACTGGCAAAAGGTAGTAACATTTCTTACTCGGCAATTAATAAATTTCCAGAAGTACAAAGAGATTTGTCAATGATAGTAGACAAAACTATATCTTATCAGCAGATTGAGAATTTAGTGAAGTCTTTGCATCTTTCTAAACTTACCCACATTGAGCTATTTGATGTTTTCGAAAATGAAAAATTAGGAATGGATAAAAGATCATTGGCTTTTAGATTTGTTTTTTCTGACAAAGAGAAAACTTTAACTGATGCAGAAGTTGAGAATGTTATGAATAAAATAATTAGTTCTCTCGAAAAAGAGGTAAATGCCTTAATAAGAAACAATGCCTGATTCTATTGATCATCATATTAAAAGCATTCAGCCAAAACTGCAATTATTGCTGAAAAAATATGCTTTGCTGGAAAAAGAAAATATGCATATTAAAAATGAAAATGAAAATTATAACTCCAGGGAAAAAGAGTTAATGATAAAAATTATAACATTAGAACAGCAGGTTAATATCCTGAAAGCTTCTACAGGGACGCTTGATGGAAATGAAAAAATTAATTTTGAAAAGGATATAAACCGTTATATAAGGAATCTTGATAAATGTATCGCAATGCTTAATAAATGACAATGATACAGGAACAGCTTATACCACTTAATATTGTAATAGGTGACAGAAATTATCGTATTAAAATATTGCCTTCTGACGAGGAAACTGTAAGGAAAGCATTAAAAATTATCAATGAAAAGATCATTGAATTCCGCACCCAGTTTGCCGGAAAGGATATGCAGGATTATATTTCAATGGTACTTATATGGTATGCAACACAGGCAAAAGAAAACAATGCTGCTATTATGACAAGCGAATTGATAGAAGCATTGTTAAAAATGGAAAAACAACTGGATGAAGTAATTTGATGTGAAATAAATTGTTACTCTATGACTAAAGAGTATTCATTTGCGCTATTTCATATTCCCTCATTTACTGACTTACTTTTAGGTGAATAACCGTAAGATTCCCAAACTTGAAATTAGGCGAAAATGTAAAATCATAAATACTCCTAACCGGTGCACCAACTACTCCCTTTTCGTTATCAAAATATTCAGAACTTAAAGTAATTCCAAAAATTATTGGTGGGGCCACATCAGTTACATTCGCTATTCCTACCATAAATGCACTTTTAGCTCCGAGTCCGATATTAGCTTTCCCCCGCTGACAGTTTCAATTTATTGGAAACTTTATAACTTAAGCAGGCTTGTTTTATGCCAAATAGAGTTGGGTGAGCTGAATCACCATAGGAAAATTCTTCAGCCCTTGGCCCAAAACCAAGATCTACAGTAGTAGTGGCCTTGCCAAAACTTTGATCCGCCCGAATGCTGGCCATGCCCAATTGAAACGAGTTTTGGAATTTAGAAAAACTGGAATAATTATTATAATCGTGTGCTTGACCTTGTGGTTTAGGATCGTCAAAATTATACCTGTAATAAATATCTATAGAACCTGTAATGGTGGGTAATGAAGATACTGCTGTGCTGTTGTTTTGCGCATAGCCAGGAATAAAGTAAAAAATGCACCTGATCCTGAGTAAATTTTTTAAACATTGTTTTAGTGTTTAAAGAAAGGGTACAGCTTGTTAACTTTTCTCAGAAGTTAATTTTTAAGCTATTCTCCTTTCTTGTAATTACCCAAAATGGCTTTTGTAATAATCTAATAAACTTTAATTTTACTATGTGAGTATATCTAATGAATGATCTTAATCAAAAGCGCCCTGATCATTCACCAGTGTTCTGCTTTTTGAATTGCCTTGTTCGATATCATCGTCAAATCCAATTTCTTCTTCGATTATTGAACCGGACTTTTTTACCAATAAAGTGCCCTGTAAATATTTCTCGTCGTGTTGTGATGCGTCTAATCCAATTTCTTCATCCTCTTCACTTACTCTCATGGGCATTACCCAATTGATAAATTTAAAAATACCGTAAGAAGCAGAAAAACTATAGGCGACCACAATGGACAATCCTTTTAGCTGGGTAAAAAAGAAAGCAGGATTACCATAAAATAATCCATCATTTCCACCTGCATTTATTGTTTTTGTCGCAAAAACTCCGGTCAGGATCATTCCGACAATTCCACCGATACCATGACAGGGAAATACATCCAGAGTATCATCTAAAATAGATTTTGATTTATAATAAACTGCGATATTAGAAATAATTGCTGCTATTACTCCAATAAAAACACTTTGGGGAATAGCTACAAAACCCGCTCCCGGAGTAATAGCCACCAGTCCGACCACGGCTCCAATACAGAAACCTAATACGGAAGGTTTTTTCCCTCTTAATACATCAAAGAACATC
>JBDTIC010000252.1:0-7417 GCA_039936595.1 Ginsengibacter sp.
AGCAAATTTAATTTTTAGAAGATACCGGCAAATCGCTTGCCGCTTATTACAAGTTGGTATTATTAGTGTGGAGTATTATAGGACAAACAATTTGCACCAATGATATCTTTTATGTATATTCCTCTTCAGTGTGCCCATTGGAAACTTATTTTTTAGCAGATGAACCGGTTGGCACATCGAATAATCATAGGGAAATATACTTTGAATTTAGAAGTGGAAATAATCGGACAGAGAGGAATGGCGGGTGTAACGACCTTGTGACATCTTACCAGTTGAAGGGGGATTCTTCAGCATATTTAGTTCAATTGGCAAGTACTAACATATATTGTTCGGGGATAGACAATGAAAACGTATTTTTTATAGCTCTTTCAAAAACTGATCATTTTTAAATACAGGCTGATACGCTTACTTTAAGCAAAAACAGCGAATTAAACCTGGCAAAATTTGTCGCCGAAAAATAAGATTTATAGGTTATTTTCTGCCATTAAAAAAAGGCAACATTTATATGCTGTAGCTTAGTTTCACGCAGGACTGTTAGATAGAACCGATCGTCATACGGAATGATCGCTCATTATTTTCTTTTTATTCAAATGATCGCTTTCAATGATTCCATCTCTGAGACGAATGATGCGATGTGCGAATTCGGCAATATCTTCTTCATGGGTTACTAAAATGACAGTGTTGCCATCAGTTTGTATTTTATCAAAGATGGCCATTATTTCTACAGATGTTTTTGAATCAAGATTTCCTGTAGGCTCATCTGCAAGAATGATTGAAGGGTTATTTACCAAAGCTCGTGCGATAGCAACTCTTTGGTTTTGGCCGCCAGACAACTCATTGGGCTTATGGTGGCTTCTATCTGCCAGGCCAACTCTATCAAGCATTTCAAGGGATAGCTCGGTTCTTATTTTTTTTGAAGAACCATTATAAACCAGGGGCAAGGCTACATTTTCAGCAGCAGTAAGGCGTGGGAGCAAATTAAATTGTTGAAATACAAAACCAATTTCTTTGTTTCTCACTTCAGCAAGATCATCGTCCTGCATTGTACTTACGTCTCCCCCGTTCAGAATATATCTGCCACCGGTGGGAGAATCAAGACAACCGAGAAGATTCATTAGGGTAGATTTTCCACTGCCGCTTGGCCCCATCAATGCAACATATTCATTTTTATTGATGTCAAGTGTTATTCCCTTTAGCACCTTTAATTCCTGCTTTCCCAGGTAATAGCTTTTTTGAATATTGTCTAATTGTATGATTGGAGTCATGCTTTTATTTTAGTTCTTCTGAACCTTGAAGTTGTCAGTTGTGAGTTGTAAACTCGCCATTCATACTATATAACTATCTGGATCACCACTAACTACTTCTTAATCACCTTGGGTACTTTAAAAAATTGGTCGTCATGCAAGGGTGCGTTTTTGAAAACATCTTGTCTTTGCATTTCTCCTTTTACCTCATCCTTTCTGAAAATATTTATATTGTCGCTCATGTGCAACAAAGGCTCAACACCTTTAGTGTCGAGTTCGTTCAGTTTTTCAATAAACCCGATCATCTGCTCCAGCTCTTGCCTTATTTCATGTTTCTCGCTCTCACTAAATTCAAGCCTTGAAAGATGGGCCAGTTTGTCAATCATTGCATCATTTATATCCATCCCGCAAATATAATTGGTTTATTGGTTGGCTGTATGTCAATAGTCAGGCTCATTGTTCCGTTTATCATTTTTTCATTATAAAGTAGAAAGAAACTAAAAAGTTGAATTTCGCAATTGATGGCTGTGGTATCGGTAACCTACACTCAGAACATATTACGGCTGCGAATTCGTTTCAAATTATTAGTAGCATCCAGGAATATCCGCATAAAACAGCATTCGACATGTAAAATAGTTGTCATTAAATTATCCCGTTATTTTGAAATCAATCCGAGATCTTCCAGCATTGGCTGGATATTAGGATCATGCCCGCGGAAATCACGGAACATTTTTGCGAGATCTTCCGAGTTTCCACGTGATAAGATCATATCTCTAAAACGCTGGCCGTTTTGCCTTGTCAACCCACCATTCTCTATAAACCAGGAATAGGCATCGTCATCCAGCATTTGAGTCCATAAATAAGCATAATAACCTGCCGCATAGCCATTCCCCCAGATATGCATAAAATAACTGGAACGATAGCGCGGAGGTACTTGCTGTAAATATAGTTTCGTCTTGCGCAAAGCCTCAATCTCGAACGTATCTACATTTTGCAATGGATCATTTGGTGAAAGTTTATGCCATTCGAGGTCCAAATCGGCAGCAGCTAATAATTCTGTCAGGTTATATCCCTGGTTAAATTTTTGTGCTCTCTTTATTTTATCTACCAGTGCCAACGGCATTGGTGAACCCGTCTGATAATGAACTGCATAGTTTTTAAATATCTTAGGATCAAGCGCCCAATGTTCATTAAACTGGGAAGGGAACTCTACAAAGTCTCGAGCTACGCTGGTACCCGAAAGGCTGGGGTATTGTTGAGATGCAAAAAAGCCATGCAGGGCGTGTCCAAATTCGTGAAACATAGTGGTAACGTCATCGAAACTGATAAGAGCTGGCTGTCCGGGAGCTGGCTTTGTAAAATTGCAGACATTATAAATTACGGGTTTAGTACCCAATAATCCAGATTGCGATACCATGTTAGACATCCAGGCTCCTCCCGATTTATTATCACGCTTGAAGAAATCACCATAAAAAAGGCCAACTGCGCTGCTATCTTTATCAAATACTTCAAATACACGCACATCTTCGTGGTACACGGGCAGATCTTTTCGCTCTTTAAAAGTGAGGCCATACAATTGGTTCGCTGCATAAAAAACTCCGTTTTCAAGTACTTTATTCAATTCGAAATAAGGCTTTATTTCGTTTTCGTCAAGATCATATTTTTCCTTACGAACTTGCTCTGCGTAAAAATTCCAGTCCCACGGTTGTAGTTGGAACTCTCCTTTTTGCCGGTCAATTAATGCCTGTATTTCGGCTGCTTCTTTATTTGCTTTAGCAGTTGACGCAGGAACCAATTGTGATAAAAACTCATCCACACCTTTTGGAGTTTTGGCCATCTGATTTTGCAATTTCCATTCTGCGTAATTCTTAAAGCCGAGAAGCAGAGCTTGTTGTGCACGGATTTCTGCTATTCGGGCAATTGTTTTTCGGGTATCATTTGAGTCATTTTTCTCCGCCCGACTCCAGGATGCTTCAAAAAGCCTTTTCCTTATGTCCCGATTAGAAAGTGATTGTAATGCTGGCTGTTGTGTGGTATTTTGTAAAGGAATCTGCCATTTACCTGTATGATGATTTGTTTCCGCTGCCTGTGCGGCGGCGGCTTTTTCTCCGGCGGAAAGCCCTGCTAACTCTGCACTATCGTTGATAATCAGCGCGCCAGCTTTGGTGGCTGCGAGAAGCTGATTCGTAAACTTGGCGCTTAAGGATGCTTCTTCCTGGTTTAATTTTTTAAGTTTTTCTTTTTCTTCGTCAGATAGCTTTGCACCGGCTAATTGAAATTTCTGATAAAAATATTCTATTAGTCGTTTTGATTCAGGGTCTAATTGAAGTTTCTCACGCTTATTATAGATGGTTTCAACCCGTCTAAACAATTTGGAATTGAGATAAATTGCGTCATCGGTTGCTGCTAATCGGGGCGCCAATTCTTCTTCGACTTTTTGCAAGCCAGGATTAGTATTAGCTCCCGTAAGCACATGAAAAGCGTTATTAGCCCGATCAAGTAGTTGGCCGCTTTTTTCCATGGCCACCAACGTATTTTCAAATGTGGCAGTGTCAGGATTTTCGGTGATTTTTTGAATTTCTTTCAGCAATTCTTCCATGCCTGCTTCTATTGCGGGTTGAAAATCCGAATCTTTTATTTTATCAAAAGGAACCGCCTGGAAAGGTAAAGTGCTGGGTTGAAGTAAAGGATTAGTCATGTCTGAATTTTTAACCGTTGATTTGTTTTCATTATTTATGCAAGACACAGCAATTACCGACATCATTGCTAAAAATGCTATTGGAATATTTTTCATTTTATTATTATTTAATATCCTAAATTACGATAAACAAAAAATTCGTTCAAAGAGCTGAACGCAGAGCAAAAATAAGTAACAAATAAAAAATATTTTGGCCAAACAATCATCACTTATTCGTTTAAAACATTTCGGGTGGAAGACATTAACCCGCATAGTCAGCTTTAGGCGCTGTCCGCACCACCCAATCTGGCGCAAAACAAAGCTCATATCCGTGCTATCACTTTTAAAATAATAAAATGCATCACACAATTTAATAACTTAACATTACGTTTAGAAGGTTTAACATATTCTGAAATAATTATGAATTCATAAAGTCATATAAAGATTTCATAAGGGTTGTAAATTTGGATATAATTAATACTTTTGTTGTATTGAAAATTTTTTTTTACATATTTTTATTTATTGCCGCATTCCATTTCAGTAGCACGGCACAGGTGTCACGGACAATAAATGATGCTGTTAAGACGGTGAAATCCTATCCAAATCCCGCTACTACGTATATTAATTTTGAATTTGAAAAGAAAGATGTGAATTCATACAGCCTGCTGATTTTTAATTTTATTGGAAAAAAAATTGAAGAGCTTAAAATTGTGGATGCAAAAATGACAATTTCTGTTATCGACTATTATCGCGGTCTATATATTTTTCAGCTTCGTGATAAGCAAGGCAATATCGCTGAATCCGGCAAGTTTCAGGTAGTTAAATAAATCGCTTTACCCATTATTTTATTTGTTATTTGTGTCATTTTGTCTAATTATTGTTATTGGCAAAAAGTTTGACTGTTGTACCTTCGCGGACAAATTATATTAATGACTACAAACCACAAAGACATGCAGGAAAATGAGTTGGACGATCTACAGCACAATGAATTAAATGATTCGATTGAACAACAGGAGATTTCTAATGATGATGTAAATGACGATTCATTACAGAAGGAAGGAAATGATAATAGCAGGGAGGAACTACAAAAATTAAAACAAGAATTAGAAGAACAGAAAGATAAATACATCCGCCTCTTTGCAGAGTTTGACAATTATAAAAGAAGAACGTCTAAAGAAGCAATTGAAACGAGGCAAACTGCCGGAAAGGAAATCATCATATCTCTTCTGGATGTTCTTGACGATATGGACAGGGCTGAGAAGCAAATGGCAGAAAGCGACGAGGAGAAGACCTTAAAGGAAGGAATTTTACTGGTATTTGTCAAATTCAGAAAAATACTACAGTCAAGGGGATTACGGGCGTTAGATACGCTGCATACTGAGTTTGATGTAGAGAAGGATGAGGCAGTTTCAGAAATTCATGTAGATGATAAAAAATTAAAAGGAAAAGTTGTAGCTGAATTACAAAAAGGATATTACCTTAACGACAAACTGATAAGATTTGCCAAAGTAGTAGTAGGTAAATGACTATAAAGGTTTACAAAACACAGATCCATAACTGTCAACGGATTCAAAGTAATGGCAGATCACAATAATAGTATGGCAGACACCATGTCCACAAAAAGAGATTTTTACGAGATTTTAAATGTAAGCAAGAATGCCTCTGCTGATGAAATAAAAAAAGCCTACCGCAAAGTAGCTATGCAGTTTCATCCTGACCGAAACCCCGGCGATCATACGGCAGAAGAGAAATTCAAGGAAGCTGCAGAGGCTTACGAGATACTCAGCAATGTAGATAAACGGGCACAATACGACCGGTTTGGCCACAGCGCTTTTTCTTCCGGTCGTGGAGGAGGTGGTTTTTCATCGCAGGGAATGAATATGGACGATATTTTCAGCCAGTTTGGAGATATTTTTGGCGATGACATGTTTGGCAGTTTTTTCAGTGGTGGTAGTAGCAGAGGCGGTGGTTCAAGAGGCGGGAGAGGGGTAAGGGGAACCAACCTGAGAGTGCGGATAAAAGTGAATTATGAAGAGATCGCAAAAGGAACTTCTAAAACCATTAAGGTAAAGAAATACATTACTTGTAAAAATTGCTCAGGTAGTGGAGCGAGAGATAAAACCAGCACACAGACCTGTAAGACCTGTGGTGGTAACGGCCAGGTTCGCAGGGTTCAGAGTACTTTTTTAGGACAGATGCAGACAGTCACCACTTGTCCTGATTGTAATGGTGAAGGAACCGTTATCACCAATAAATGTACCGTATGTAAAGGAGAGGGCAGGGTGTATGGAGAAGATATGGTAACGTTACAGATACCTGCCGGAGTACAGGAAGGAATGCAACTAAGCATGAGTGGCAAAGGAAATGTAGGTGAAAGAGGCGGTGGTCCTGGTGATCTCGTAATTTTAATTGAAGAAGAGGCTCATACTTATCTTCAACGTGAAGGTTTAAATGTGGCTTTTGACCTTTTTGTTTCATTTCCCGATGCGGTTTTTGGAACTCAGACAGAGGTACCCACAATTGAAGGCAGAGCCAAGATCAAAGTGCCGCCGGGCACTCAAAGTGGAAAAATTTTCAGGTTGAAGGGAAAAGGATTTCCCTCTATCAATAGTCACGAAAAAGGAGACCAATTGATTCAAATAAATGTATGGACTCCTCAAAACGTTTCTGAAACAGAAAAAATAGTTCTTGAGGATTTGAAAGAGAGTGAAAACTTTAAACCTAAGCCTGATAAGAATGATAAAACTTTCTGGGAGAAGATAAGAGAGACTTTTAACTGATAAGAAACGTAGTAACTCAAAATTCCAATATAGAAAAAAATATGGGATTGGCAGATAGAATTATTCGGACTGCCGCATCAGTTGTTTTGATAGGATTGTGTGCCAACAAAAAAGTATCTACTCCCCTAAGAAATGAACTACTTATGCTTTCTGGTGTATTTTTGGCAACCAGTGTATTAGGCTCTTGTCCTGCTTATAGGGCATAGGACATCAGTGCCAAAACAGATTGAGATAACGCTGGTTGCGGTATTGAAAATTCCCACCATAATATTAAATATATATTTTACTGTGATTATGGCCGGACTAATATAGGGAGTCAGTTTTTACATTAAACTTGCGATGAAGTAACAGTACGAACCCGATACCCTAAATCGCAAAAAATCTCTATGTTTACCCGTATGAGAACCCATACATTTGCCATTGCAGGATGCGGAAAATTGGCTCACATCATCGCAGAGGCCTTATTAAAACACCTGTTACCCGGCTATAAATTGATTGCGAGCTATTCAACAACATTTGAAAAAGCACAGGGCATTGCCAATAAGATCAATACTTCAAAAAGAGATTATTCCTGCACCCCTTGTCGTAGCTTTGAGGAATTGCTTCAGCTCAAACCTGATTATATTGTTGAAACCGCTTCCCCTTCTGCCTTCCGTGAATTAGCTCTACCTGCATTAAAAAACGGATCTTCTATCGTGACCTTATCTATTGGAGCC
>JBDTIC010000253.1:0-3348 GCA_039936595.1 Ginsengibacter sp.
GATACAACGGTTTTATAATTATATGCTTGGGCAATATGGTGATGCGCCAGCCAGGTGCGACGGCAGGATCAATGAACGAATTGTATTACAGCATTTATATTCTCCTGCAATGTGGAGTATTTTTCAACTGTCCGACCTGTTGGGTATAGATGAAAAAATCCGCCGTGAGGATCCGAATGAAGAAAGGATAAACGTTCCTTCAGAACCTCATCATCATTGGAATTACCGGATGCACATCTATCTTGAAGATTTATTAGAGGCAAATGAATTTAATGAAGAACTGAAAAAAAATATGGTTGCAAGTGGGAGGAATCCCTGAACAAGGAAAAACCCCTGACCCCTAAAGGGGGATCCGTACCAAAAAGCTCTGACCTTGTGGCAATCTATATTAAGAGGCCCTGACGGAGAACCGGTACTAAAACGTCATCAATAAAAACGGGAAATTTAAACGATAGATTTATACAACAAAGTATACCCCTGACCCCTAAAGGGGAACCCACACTAAAGCCTCATCAACAATGGGAGAATTCGAACGATGGCATAAACGGAAACTACATTAAAACATCATCATAAAAACGGGAAATTTAAACGATAGATATATGCAACAAAATATACCTCTGACTCCTAAAGGGGAACCCATATTAAAGCTCATCAACAATGGGAGAATTCGAACGATGGCATAAACGGAAACTATACTAAAACGTCATCATAAGGACGGGATATATAAACGATGGATATATGCAACACGGTATGTTTTATGGAAGTTCGCCAATTATCTTTGAGAATGCAAAGAGATTGAGAAATCAGCCAACACCTTCCGAGATAGTTTTCTGGAATTTGCTTAAACAGCATTTTTCAAATTATAGGTTTAAAAGACAACACCCGGTATCACAATACATTGCGGATTTCTATTGCCATAAATTAAAATTGGTAATCGAAATAGATGGAGGAATCCATTTATCTGAAGAAGCAAAAAATAATGATAAACTACGGGATGAATTTATGCGATCTTTGAGTTTAAAAATAGTGAGATTCTCAAATGAGGAAGTTTGTAAAAACAGCGAAATGGTTATAGCAAAATTGAGAGATTTAATTGAAAGAATAAGCGCTGATCCCTAAGGAAAACCTTTGCTAAAGTGTCTTTTAAAAAGTTGGGGATACGAAAGGCGGTTAGTTAGAGAACTGAAAGAACAACTTGAATTAATAACGCTAAAAAAATCCTTTAAAGATCAACTCCATAATTTTCTTTCAGAGTTTAAGGAGTTATTAGGAACTGATATCTCCCCTTTGGAGATTAAGGATAAAGTTCCCCTTTAGGGGTAAGAGGTCTTATGAATTTAAAATACAAAACATCGAATCTACGTTTTAATCATCCGTTCACCACTTCAAAAGGAACCAAGACAGAGCAGCCAGCATTACTGGTGGAGCTGGAATTTTTTGGTGTCAAAGGATACGGAGAGGCTCCCGCTATTGACTACTATCATATCAGCGTAGATAAAATGATAGATGACATTGAAGCTAAAAGAAAGATGATCGAAAAAGTTTCTTTTACAGAGCCCGAAAGATATTGGCATTATCTTCATCATTTATTTCCCGAAAATCCATTTTTAGTTTGTGCAATAGATATGGCAGGATGGGATATTTATGGGAAATTGAAACGCAGGCAATTGTATCAATTGTGGAAGCTGGATATTTCTAAAAATCCTGTCACAGACTTTACCATTGGAATAGATACTATTGAAAATATGGTTTCGGGGATAGAAGAAACTCCCTGGCCGGTTTATAAAATAAAACTGGGCACGCCTGACGATGTGCAGATCATTCAAGAGTTGAGGAAGCATACTGATTCAGTTTTTAGAATAGATGCCAATGCCGCATGGAAAGCGGAAGAAGCGCTGGAAAAAATAAAAATTTTCAGTAAGCTCAACGTAGAATTTATTGAGCAGCCCCTGGCAAAAGATGATTGGGAAGGAATGAAATATTTATATGAACATTCTCCATTGCCACTGATAGCTGACGAAAGTTGTGTAAGTGAGCATGACGTGGAAAAATGCCACAATTATTTTCATGGCGTTAATATTAAGCCTACCAAATGCAGCGGTATTACACCTGCATTACGAATGATAGAAAAGTCCCGCGAGTTGGGCATGAAAGTGATGGTCGGATCGATGAATGAAAGTTCCATTGGCACGGCAGCAATTGCACAATTGTTGCCTTTCCTTGATTATGTGGACATGGATGGCCCGTTGCTTCTGGAAGGTGATGTGGCGAAAGGTGTAGAATTTGAATATGGAAAAATTATTTATTCTGACGGTTATGGATTAGGAGTTACTGTTGAGGCCTTTTGACGGACGTACAGTGGTATTTTTACATATAATGTTCTCTGCACAAGAATGTCAAAGCGATAACTACGAGTTTTTCCTACTATTTATTTCTTTCTATTATCCCTGATATTTTTGTAAATTCGTATGAATGAATATCAAGGAGCTCATAACAATTGATAAAGACATTTTAGGAGGTCAGCCTGTTTTTACAGGAACACGTGTTCCTGTCGAAAGCTTGTTCGATCATCTCGAAGCTGGCGTCCCACTTGACGAATTTTTAGAAGACTTTCCTACCGTTTCAAAAGACCAGGCAATCAGCTTATTGACTATTGCCAACAAACTTTTAACTTCTAAAAATGTTGCTCAGTTATATGAGACTGTTACTTGATGAAAATTTACCGAAACGTCTCAAACTTGATTTTCCTGAACATGAAATATATACTGTTCGGGACAAGCAATGGAACGGCATCAAAAATGGGGAATTATTACAACTTCTACTTGACAATTCCTTTGATGCCCTTTTAACTTTTGATAAAAATCTACAGCATCAACAAAACTTTGCAAAATATACCCTGACAGTTTTTGTATTACAGCAAAAATAAATTAATACAAAGAATTGACGAAGTTGGTGTCAAAAATAAAAAAGTATTTGAAAAGCGGACAAACGCCGGTTGGAACTATTATCATTGCAGATTAACATCAAAAAATCGAAATTTTGGTTATCAACCGGTGAGAATGGAAGTATAATTATTATACCCTTCCTTTTTTTCTCAACAATTTTTTTTTGTTCAAATGCCATTTCATGCTTTACTTTGCACTTTCAAATGCGAAAAAATAGTTACATACACCATCATCATATTTTACCTAATGGGTAAGCTTGGTTGATTGTATGTGCGGGAAACATAATTAAAAATAGGCTTACTGGAAGGTGAGCCTTTTTTTATAATAAGAATTTAAACATAAAACGATTATGCTGAAAATAGCAATTCAAAAATCAGGGAGGCTTCATGAAAGTTCAATGCAA
>JBDTIC010000254.1:0-10743 GCA_039936595.1 Ginsengibacter sp.
TATCATCCGTGCTGTCAGGATATAAAAGAATTAATGAAAAACAATAATGAAACAAGTAAAAGTTTTTGCTCCTGCCACAATTGCTAATTTGGTTTGTGGTTTTGATATTTTGGGCTTGGCCCTAAATGAGCCTTTTGATGAAATGACATTGGAATTATGCGATGATCCTGGCATTCAAATTAAGCACACAGATGCATATGGTTTACCTGAAGTTCCCGAGCTCAATGTAGCGGGTGCATCTTTACAAGCATTGATGGATGAATATAAAGAACCGCTGGGGTTTAATATAACTATTCACAAAAATATAAAGCCGGGTAGCGGATTGGGATCAAGCGCCGCAAGCTCAGCTGGTGCCGTCGCTGCTGCCAATCATCTTTTAGATCAGTATTTTTCTAAAGAAGACCTGGTAAGATTTGCAATGAATGGGGAGAAGCTCTCAGGTGGAGTAAAACATGCCGACAATGTATCTCCCTGTATTTATGGAGGTATTACTTTGATCCGCTCTATTTTTCCTCTTGATATTATTCCGTTGAATGCCCCTGATCTGTTTATCACGATAGTGCATCCGCAGATTGAGGTACGGACCTCTGATTCAAGGCAAATATTAAGAAAAGAAGTTCAGCTCAAGGATGCTATAAGGCAGTGGGGAAATATAGGAGGACTGATAACAGGATTTATGAAAAATGATCTTGAACTAGTTAGCCGTTCTTTAGAAGATGTAATTATCGAGCCTGTTCGGAGTATTTTGATTCCCGGATTCAGAGAGATAAAATTACGATGCAAGGAAGCCGGAGCTCTCGGAGGGGGTATAGCAGGTTCAGGACCCTCTGTATTTATGATGAGCAAAGAAGAATCAACTGCCAACCTGGTTGAAAAAATTATGAAAGAAATTTACGAGGAAATAGGAGTTGATTATAAAACATATGTTACTAAAATAAATTCCGGAGGTGTAAGGATTGCGGAGTCTTAATCTTACCGATCAGAATAATCCATTACGCTGATAAAAGAATTCGATCAAATGAAATATTATAGTTTAAATAAAAATTCACCGGTAGTTGATTTTAAGGAAGCTACAATTCGAGGGCTAGCGCCAGACAAGGGATTGTATTTTCCGGAATCATTGCCGTATATTGATAAAGAATTTTTTATACAAATCAATAGCTTTTCTGATGAAGAGATCGCTTTTAAAGTGATACAGCCTTACGTGGGCGATGTGATTCCGGAAGCTGAATTGAGAAGGATTGTACATGAGACAATTAATTTTGACATTCCTCTAAAAAAAATAAATGAATCTATTTATTCTTTAGAATTATTTCATGGGCCTACTTTGGCCTTCAAAGATGTGGGTGCACGATTTATGAGCAGGTGCTTGGGTTATTTTGTAAAAAACAGTGACAAAAAAGTCACAGTGATGGTGGCGACTTCAGGAGATACAGGTGGTGCGGTCGCTAATGGATTTTATAATGTGGATGGGGTAGAGGTAGTCATATTATATCCTTCAGGAAAAGTGAGTAAAGTTCAGGAAAAGCAGCTTGTCACTTTGGGAAATAATATTCATGCAGTAGAAATAAATGGCACATTTGATGACTGCCAGAAGTTGGTAAAGCAGGTATTTTCTGATGAAGTTCTTAATAAAGAATTATTTCTGACTTCCGCTAATTCCATTAATGTGGCGCGATGGCTTCCACAACAATTCTATTATTTTTTTGCCTGGAAACAATGGCCTGATAAAAGTAATCCTCCTGTCATTAGCGTGCCCAGCGGCAACTTTGGTAATATATGTGCCGGTTTGCTAGCACATTTGTCGGGCTTACCAGTTCAGCATTTCGTAGCGGCATGTAACGCCAATAAAGTAATTCCTGAATTTTTACAAACACAGAATTATGTACCACAAAAAGCCATAGCGACTATATCCAATGCAATGGATGTGGGCGATCCAAGCAATTTTGTAAGAATACTCCGGTTATTCAACAATCAGTTTATTGATTTAAAAAATGCGCTCAGCAGTTACAGTGTCTCAGATGAAGAGACCCGTCAAACGATCAAAGAAGTATTCGAAAATAAAAATTATTTGACTGATCCTCATGGAGCTGTAGCTTATTTTGCATTAAAGACCTATTTGCAAAATCATCCGGAGCAAAAGGGTATTTTTTTAGAAACAGCCCATCCTGTGAAATTCTACGATGTGGTACAGACAGTTATTCAGCAGCCAATTTCCATACCTGAAAATGTGCAGAGCATTTTAAATAAAGAAAAACAAAGCTTAGTGATGCAGGCTGATTTTGAAGATCTTAAGGAGTATTTGTTGAGCAAATAAATTTATCAATTTTTGCATTTTCGAGAAATGCATACTAAATAGTTCAAATTAAAAAAAAGCGATAACAGTCTTTTTGTAGGTCATTACGATTATTATTGTTATTATTAATTCCAGATAATCCTTATTATAATTTTAAAAACCGATGATTTATGGAACAACTAACTTTAGGCGTAGGGACCAGGCTACAACACACCCAGCATGGTCCTGGTGTAATAGTAGGGATAAGGCTGGCCACCTATATGATTTCTTTCATCAGCGATGGTATAAAAGAGATAGACAAAACCGACCCTAAATTGGAAGAAATAATCCCTGAGAATGTAACAGTCGAATTGGAAACAATTAGTGAGGTGGAAAGATCGTTATTGAAAATTTTGAGGCTATGGAGCGATGCGTCGGAGATAGTGCCACTTGGCGACCGATGGCGGGGCGGCATGATGTTATTACAACCTGCCGATAAAACGCAAAAGCCGAAAGAAATTCCAGTAGATATTTTCTTCCATAAAATAGTAATGTTGCGTGACAGGATCAGGGTGATGGAACAACAGATTAATGCGCACAGAATTTTGAGTGATGAAGATAAGGTAAATCTTCAGCAATATATTACGCGTATCTATGGAACACTCACTACTTTCAATGTTTTGTTTAAAAACAAAGAACATTGGTTTATCGGCGAAAAGGGTGGTGGGGAATGAATTATCTATGAAACAGGGTAGGGTGATAAAGGTTTATAAAAATCAAATGGATTGAATCCAGGTTAAAACTGTTCCAGCTTGCTAAAGAAAAAATCTCCTTCTATCTGAGCGTTCTCATCGCTGTCGCTTCCATGAACTGCATTTTCGCCAATAGATGCTGCGTATAGTTTTCTGATTGTACCATCTTCGGCCTGTGCAGGATTAGTAGCACCTATCAATTTTCTAAAATCTTCCACTGCTGTTTCTTTTTCAAGAATGGCTACGGTTATTGCACCGCTACTCATAAATTTCACCAGCTCTCCGTAAAAAGGGCGTTCTTTATGTACGGCATAAAATTCACCTGCCTTTGCCGCTGAAAGATAAGTCATCTTCATAGCCACAATCCTAAAACCCGCTTCATTGATCATTTTTAAAATAGCGCCCGTATTTCCTTTGACAGTAGCGTCAGGCTTAATCATCGTAAAAGTCCTATTGGTCATTACTCTTAATTTTAATTTTGGCTGCGAAGCTAATAATTTAATTGGTTCATTGCGAAGATGCCTGTTGCTAAATTTCTGTTATTGATTTTAATAATAATATCGTACTAGGTTGCATCATGTATTCATAGGTATCACTTTACATCATATATTTACATTTCACTCGAAAAAAAACTTTAATATTGTGGCAATTCAATAATGAGAACTGTTTTTGAAATATTGCCCGATTCTTTTGATGAAAAAAACTGTACACTTCTTTGTGAGCTGAACAATGAAGGGTTTTCATGCTGTATTAAGGATGAAGTTGAAAATAAATTTTTAGGCCTTGCAATTTATCTTTATGATAAGACCAAACCTCCGGTGGGATTTCCTATTGCTTTGCAGATCATTTTTCATCAAAAAAAATATTTATCTCAAAATTTTAAGAGAATAAAAATTATTTATTCTTTACCGCAAAGTGTTTTAGTTCCTTTCGAAATGTATAACCGGGAAAACAGTAGCATATTGATGAATCTCATGCACGGCGACCTTCATCAGAATGAGACTTTATTATCAGATGTGATAGGTGAGCAATCTATGTACAATTGTTACCGGGTACTTACTTCCATCTATGAAATCTTGCAACAGCAATTTCCCGCAGCTGAGAACTTTCATCAATATTCTCTTTTATTAAAGGAACCAGTTAGCTCTGGTGATAATTTATCTATCATTTTTTATAATCGAAAAATAATTGTTGCCCTGGCAGCACAAGGAAAATATCAACTTGTCAATAGTTTTGTTTACAGTGCACCGGAAGACGTGGGATATATTTTATTGAATCTCTGTAAACAGTTTAACATTCAAAATGCAAATCTTGAGATCAGTGGATTGGTTGAAGAAAATTCTCCTTTGTACAGAGAGCTTTATAAATTTTTCACAGATGTACAGCTTAAGAATTATCCTGAAACAATCAGAGTTTCTGACGAAATAGCAAAATATCCGTCACATTACTTCAGCTATCTTTTTGCAATTGATTCATGCGAATAATAACAGGAAAATATGGTGGCAGACAAATCAATCCGCCTTCTAAAATGCCGCATACCAGGCCCACTACTGACATAGCCAAGGAAGGACTATTTAATATTATTGAAAATAATATTTCTATTCCGGGAATTAAAACACTGGATATTTTTGGAGGCACCGGAAGCATCAGCTATGAACTTGCTTCAAGGGGTGCAACAGATCTTACTATTGTCGAGAAAGATCCAAAAATGGCAGAGTTTATTAAAAATAAAGTTGTTGAATTCAATATCAATAACTGCAGAATCGTCAAAAATGATGTGTTCAGGTTTTTAGAAAACTGTGTAGAAAAGTATCATTTTATTTTTGCGGGGCCGCCTTATGCGCTTAAAAATATTGATGATCTTCCTCGATTAATACGCGAAAAAGAATTGCTTTTAGAAGACGGCTGGTTTGTACTGGAACATACCTCTGCCAACAATTACGAAAATGAATTGTTATTTAAAACCACGCGCAATTACGGCACCACGGTTTTTTCCATATTTATTAATAGTACAAATTGAAATTATTGACTCCGCTTTTTATAACAGGTACCGGCACCGATGTTGGAAAGACATTGATATCCGCTATTATCACAGAAGCTCTTCAGGCTGATTACTGGAAGCCAGTGCAGGCCGGTTATTCAGGTGGGACAGACTCTTTGTGGGTAGAGAAAATGCTCACCAATACAAAATCTGTTGTACATCCTGAATTATACCGGTTAAAGATGCCTGCGTCTCCGCACCTGGCAGCTCCGGCAGAAAATATTAAAATTAGCATAAAGCAAATTGTCGCCTCTGTTCCCCAAACGAAAAATCAATTAATTATTGAGGGCGCAGGAGGGCTTATGGTACCATTAAATGAAAATGAATTTATTTTGGATTTAATAAAAAAAGTGGAAGCCAGGGTGGTTATTGTAAGCAAAAACGAACTGGGAAGCATTAATCATTCGTTGCTTACAGCAGCTGTTTTAAAAAAGGAAAAAATAGATGTAACTGGCTGGATTTTTACCGATGAATATAAAAATTATGATACTGAAATCGCAAAATGGAGTGGGTATCCTATAATAGCTAACGTAAAACATCTGCAATCAATTTCAAAAGAAATTATCGAAGCCGAAGCCTTTAAAATGCGCCCTCTATTAAAAGCCATTTTATGACCAAAAAGCAACTTAGAATTCTTTATAAAGAGAAACGAAAAGAACTTTCAATACCTGCCATTGAAAAATTCAATGACCTTATTTTAATTAATTTTCAAAAGATAGAACTTCCTCCTATCTGTTGTGTGCATACGTATCTTGCTTCGCTGAGATTGAGAGAAGTGGATACTGCTCAGGTGATACGTTGTTTAGAATTTAAAAATCCAGGTTTAAAAGTAGCAGTTCCAAAAATTGATGTACATACCGGCAACATGCAACACTTTCATTTAAGCGAAGAGGTCGAGTTGATAAATAATGGGTATGGAATAGAGGAGCCTGTAAATGCAAAAGAAATACTGATTAACGAAATTGACGTGGTATTGATTCCGTTGTTGGCTTTTGATGAAAATGGTTACAGGGTAGGCTATGGCAAAGGGTATTATGATAAATTTCTTTCTGCCGGAAGGCCTGGCTTGATAAAAATAGGATTGAGTTTTTTTGACGCCTTTGACAGAATTGAAGATATTGACAGGTATGATATACCTTTAAACTACTGCGTCACACCGCACAGATTGTATGATTTTGATGAATGATTTACGGTGTTATCTATTGATAAAAAAATGTAATTCGGATATTTAACCTTAATAATGCTAAAAAGTTTTAGATATTTACTATTCCCGTTCTCCATAGTTTATGGAGGCGCGATCTGGATACGAAATAAACTTTTTGATAAGAAAATATTGCGGGCCGCAAAATTTAATTTTCCATTGATTTGTGTAGGAAATCTGGCTTTAGGGGGTACCGGTAAAACTCCAATGGTAGAATACCTGGTAAGTATGCTGAAAGATAGATACAAAGTTGCCACGTTAAGCCGGGGTTATAAAAGAAAAACTAAAGGTTTTGCAATTGCTAACGACGGTGCTACTGCCGTACAGATTGGTGACGAACCAATGCAAATTCATATTAAATTTCCGGACGTTACTGTTGCTGTGGCCGAAGAACGTGTTATTGGCATTCCGCAATTATTATACGAGAAACCGGCTACCCAGCTTATCGTACTCGATGATGCATTTCAGCATCGTGAAGTAGAAGCAGGTATGAACATCTTATTAACTGACTACAATAATCTTTATACACGCGATATTCTGTTACCAGCAGGTGATCTCAGGGATATTAAAAGCAGCAGTAAAAGAGCAGATATCATCATAGTGACCAAGTGTAAGGCCAGCCTGGATGAGAATGAAAAGAATAAGATAATTAGTGAATTGAAGCCGTTGCCGCATCAAAGTGTTTTTTTTACCAGGATACAATACAGTAGTCTGCGCCACTTGTTTAGTAATCGGACCTGCCATTTAGAACCGGACCATGAGCTACTTCTTGTTTGTGGTATTGCTAACCCTGCACCACTAAAAGAAGCAGTCGCCTCTCAGGTGTCCTCTTACGAATTATTAACGTTCCGGGATCACCATATTTTTAATTCCGATGATCTGAAAGAAATAAAAAGATCATTTGCTAAAATAAAGAATGAAAAGAAAATTATTCTTACCACGGAAAAAGATGGTGTAAGACTGGCAAAATATGAAAAAGAATTAAAAGAAATGCCTGTGTATGTCTTTCCAATAGAGCACCGGTTTTTGTTTGGCCAGGAAGCAAAATTTGAGAATGAAGTACTTCAATATATTGAGTCTTTTGAAAAAATGCGTTAGTAAAGCTGTGGAAGAATAGGGTTGTCTTTCGACCGTTTTCAGACGAAATACACTTTGTACATTCACTCCTTTATCATTGAATACGTATTGAAAAAACAAATTAAATAAGGCTAAGGAAATTTGTTTGTGGAATTGAGGGCTTTGTTTTCCAGATAAATTGTTTGAATGTGCTGTAATCTCCTTTTTTTGGTGTAATCTTTGCCTTTATAAAGTTCATTAACCTTAAAAATAAATACAATGAAAAAAATACTTACGTTATCAGTACTTGCAAGTTTGCTGGCTATGCAGATCAATGCTCAGAAGCCGGCTGAAGATAAAAGTAAAAGACCTAGTCCGCCGGCAAGGGTGACCCAAAAAATACCAAGTGGCGCCACTATCATTATTGATTATAGCCAGCCTTCCATTAAAGGAAGAACAATCGGAAAAGATCTTGATCCCATGGAAGGTAAGGTGTGGAGAACAGGCGCTAATGAGGCAACTGTATTTGAAACCGACAAAGATGTGACTGTTAACGGCAACAAATTGCCTGCCGGCAAATATGGTTTGTTTACCATTTTCAACGGGAAAGACGTAACAGTAGTTTTCAATAAAACATGGAATCAATGGGGCGCTTTTAGCTACAAAATGGAAGATGACCAATTTAGGTTCAACACCAAATATGTTTCTGAAAATCCACCGGCAGAAAAACTATTTTTTACTATAAGCCCACAGGGTAAAGTGGATTTACACTGGGGCGACAGGAAGGTGAGTTTCCAGGTAAAATAAAAGATTTTAAAATTTCTTACAAAAAATAGCCCGATAGTGGGCTATTTTTATTTTTTAAAATTGCGTTTGATCAATTAAGACAATTGACTACCTGATCATATTCAGCATAGATAAAGTTTCAGTAATCATTTTGGCATTATATTCCAGAGCTAGCTCTTTGTGATTGATTATATCAATGATCGTCCCAATGAAACATATACCTGCAGTAAAGAAATACAAAATGCCCATTGCAATATTTCCTATTATAAAACGTTGCAAACCTGCAATACCTACTAAACCTAACAAACTAAGTATCAGGATTAATTGAGGGTCTTTCCTTTTGGAACGGTAAATTACACAAAACTGCGACACTTCCTCATTGGTAAAATTTGTTGTCCTTGCGTTAATAGTCATTAGTTCTTCCGGTGTTACGTCATAGAGATATTGTAAGACTACCGG
Organism: Ginsengibacter sp.; assembly: GCA_039936595.1. Taxonomy (GTDB): domain Bacteria; phylum Bacteroidota; class Bacteroidia; order Chitinophagales; family Chitinophagaceae; genus Ginsengibacter. The sequence continues at coordinate 8,571 of JBDTIC010000254.1, forward strand.
ATTTACCTGGTTGAAATGCTTATCCATCGTTGCGTTTTTGAAAATGAAACGTTTTATGAAATAAAGAAAGCTGATAAATTCTGTAGAAAAGCACCGGTATGGCAAACATGCCTAAGGGATGTGTATCTAAAGACTTTTGAATGTCACCATGAAGGAGATAACTGATGGAATGGCCAATGCCACAGCCTGGGCAGTGTCCAATACCTATGAGTTTAAAAATGCAAAGTGAAAAATGAGATTCCGTGGTATCCATAAGTACTAATAATACCAATGTCGCTGACCAGGCTATTAATTCCAGATATGGCCTTAACAATTTATTCACTGTTGCATTTGATTTTTAAAGGTATAAAATTGTTTTATTACCATCTTTCAAAATCTTTTCTGGTTATGTTTAAAGTTCCAGCCTAATTGATTTCAATAAAATCAGGTTTTTTTACAAATTGTGTACTGTATTTAAAAATAACATTTGTACTTAAAGAAAATCTGAAATTCTCCTTATAAAAATTTTGTTGGGGAAAATAGTAGACTTTTAATTCTATTGTACCAAACACGAAGCTTTCATTACGTGTTCTGACACCTCCACCAACGGAAGCTAAAATATCAGCATTGGCCTTATAAGGTGAAAAAACACCCACATTGCCAAATATAAACGGTGCAAAGCGGAACGCTACTAACGACCATGGACTGAAAAATTCTGACTCAGCTTTGATGGTAGTGCGGAAGGTGCCTCCTACCCGGTTGCTTCCATATTCCGGCAATCCAAATTTGCTGTAAGCGAACAATGGCTCATTTAAAATTGTATTGACTTGCTGTGCCAAATCGAAGTTTAGGAAGAAACGTTGTTTCCATTTATCACCCATGTATTTGAGATGGTCAAAATAGAAGACACTTCCAAGGAGATTAATGTCTTCTATAGATTTATGATTGAGATGCCCCTCGGCGCGCAATGTATAACTGAGATAATTCTTTTTGTTGTTAAATTGATAACGTTCATAATTAAACCCGATGAAAGGACGCGAACGATTTTGTTTAATAGTATATCCGGTGGTAAAACTCATCAGCAGTCCTTCAGGAATATCTTCATTTCTTCCAAATCCATAGATATATTGAGTCTTATAAAAATTCTGCCGGTAGAAGGTTAAGGTAGTAAGTAGTCCAGATAAATTGGCGTATTGCCAGTTATACATTTGGTCATATTTACCAGGTACCGCCTGAAATTGCTGATTGATGAACCTAAGCCCGATGAGTTTTCTTAATTTTTTTGATTCTTCCGAAGTTGTAAAATCCCTGGCATTAATATTATAACCCGCCCATGCTTCTACATTATAATAACGGTAGCGGGTGTTTGAGAAATAAAGCGAATCATAGTTATACATTTTCCTGGTGGAATGGTAAGACGCATCCAATTCATAAACCCATTTCATATATCGGTTAACCAGTGGTTTTGTAAGATTGAAATAATAATTATTATCTTCTTTCGGACCATTAAACGACGGATAAAAACTTTGGTAGCCTAATTTCGCGTCAATAAAGGAGCCTCCTATATTTCTTTTTATATACTCCCCTCCAAAAGCAAACGTTTTATCTCGCCTGGCATCGTAAAGGCCATATATTACTCCCGCATTACCGCTTCCTGCAAAATTGTCTTCCCTGAATTCGACATCACTTCTGTCCAGTCCAAGAGAATTCACTGCTCCGCCCAGAGAGAAAACATCTTTTACTTCTACAATTACGTCAACTGAATCTGAAAAAGACGATGTCTGAACCACCTTTAAATCTGCGTCCTGCAAATAGAGTAACTGACGTAGGTATCTTTCATTATCTGCCATCAAAAAAGGCATTAGTGGCTGACCTTTGCGAAAAAACAGATTGTTTTTAATCACTCTTATTTTGGTAAGATGATGTAGCTCATTAGCTAATTTAGTTACGTTGTTGATGAGTCTTCGTGAAGTATCGGAAATGCCAATTCCAAACGGTAATCTTTTTATTATTATGTTTCTGATAATTTTACCGTCAAACGGCTTGAAGGCTTCTTCATTTCTTTTCAGCTCATTGGCACGATCCACCTCTGTCGTATCATGCCTGAAATTATTAATCATTTTACCAATGAAAGTCTTCTTGAGCGCGTGGCCCTGGGAATTATTATTGATGGTGTCTTTTTTGTTAACTAACG
>JBDTIC010000255.1:0-4275 GCA_039936595.1 Ginsengibacter sp.
GACAGTACTGCGCTGGATGGTCATCTCATACCAGGATTATCTCCCACCGGGGTGCCAAGAGAATTGAAAGATACTTCCGTTCCTTTTATGTACAACGACATGGAATCTTTTGAAAATGCATTGAAGAAATTGGGAGGGAATCTTGCTGCGGTCGTTATGGAACCTATGCGTTCACAGTTTCCGGAAGATGATTTTGTTGCAAAAGTTGCAGCCCGGTGCAGGGAGTCTGGCGCCGTATTTATTGTTGATGAGATCACCAGTGGTTTACGATATGGTTTCCCGGGTGCACTTTCAAAAGTTGGCGTTGATCCGGACATAGTCGTTTATGCCAAAGCCATGAGTAATGGATTTCCATTTGCGGCTATCATCGGTCGTGAACAGGTTATGACTGATGCGGAAGCCAGCTTTATTTCATCCAGTTACTGGACAGACGGAGTGGGTCCGGCGGCGGCTTTGGCCGTGCTCGAAAAAATGCAACGCCTCAATGTTCAGGAAGTAGTATGGAACAAAGGTGTGAAGTTTAAAAAAGCATTACAGGAATTAGCAATGCGCTATCCTGCCTGCAAACTTTTGGTGGCCGGTATGCCTGCTTCTCCAACATTAGCCTTTCAACTTGGCGAACTTTCTTCAGTTACAAAAAATGTATATATAAAGAAAATGCTTGAAAAAGGATTCCTGGTTTCTTCTATTTTTTACCTGATGTATGCTCACAAAGAACATCATATAGAGCAGGCACTACAAGCATTGGAAAGAGTATTTGCGGAAATTGAAGAAATGATTATTAAAGGAAAACTTTCTCAGGAGTCTGAGGTAGATGAAACTCATAAAGGATTTGCCCGTTTGGCATGATCAGGAATTGGGTAATGTTTAATTCTAAAAAATAATATCATATATCTGAATAAAACTTTCATCAGCTTAATTCGCCACCTTGTATATTTGGAAAGAGCGAGAAGGCAAAGTTTGACTATTTTTAAAATTACGATAGATGATATTTACCCTGTTAAGAATTCCTGGTGCGGATATATCCCTGGCCCCGCTCGATTGGATCGTTCTTATTGCTTACGCTTCAGGAATGCTTTTCATAGGTTGGTTTTATTCCCGGAAAAATAAAACAGAAGAAGATTATCTGCTGGGCGGCCGACGTATGAATCCCACAGCGGTAGGTATTTCTTTGTTCGCTTCATTAATGAGTACTCTGTCCTATCTTACTTATCCTGGTGAAATGATCCTTCACGGCCCCGTTATTTTTACAGGTTTACTGGCATTTCCACTCATCTATTATGTTGCGGGCTGGTGGCTGATTCCGCGCATCATGCAAATGAAAGTTACCAGTGCCTATGAAATACTGGAGCGTAAACTTGGGTTAAGTGTCAGAATGCTTGCCACATTTATGTTCCTTTCACTGCGGCTGTTGTGGATGGCCACGATTATCTATGTAACAGTAGATATAGCCTTATTCTCGGTTATTCATTTTGACAAAAATTATGTTCCTGTAATTGGTGTTTTACTTACTGTTATTACCATTATTTATACTTCGATGGGAGGATTGAAAGCGGTAGTGGTTACTGATGTTATTCAATCATTCATATTTTTGGGAGGAGCCGTTATAAGTGTGGTAGTGGTTTGTTATCACCTGGGCTCATTTACTTCCCTGTTTCCATCACAATGGCCGGAACATTGGGACACGCTTCGTTTGGGATTTGATCCATTGGAACGTACCACCCTGGGCAATGCAGTCTTAGTAATTTTTGTTTGGTATATCTGTACTACGGGTTCGGACCAGATGGCTGTACAACGTTATTTAGCCACAAAGGATATTCACACGGCACGTAAATCATTTCGTGTTTCGTTATACTCCAACGTTATTGCCTATATTCTCCTGGCGCTGGTAGGGCTCGCTATGCTTGCCTATTTTAATAACCACTCAAACTTGCTGGTTGCAGGTAAGAGCATTCAGGAACAGGCAGATACGCTCTTTCCGCGGTTTATACTTATTGCTCTTCCGCCTGGAGTATCAGGGTTAATCATTGCAGGTCTGCTGGCTGCCGCTATGTCAAGTATGTCTTCGGGATTAAACAGTGTTTCTTCAGTTGTTTCAGAAGACCTTATAAAGCGCTTTAGGAAAAAAGATTCTCCGGTTCCTGATCAGCTTAAGCAGGTGAAAAGACTTTCCTACATAACGGGAGCCGTGGTAATGGCATTGAGCTTTTTTGTGGGTGAAGTGCCGGGTAATTTATTAGATGTCATCATGAAGGTGGTGAACCTGTTTGTGGCTCCTTTATTTGTGTTGTTTTTTATGGCTCTTTTTGTTCCTTTTGCTACGGAAAGAGGTACTTTCTTAGGTGGGATTATTGCTATCTTTACGGCCATAGCAGTGGCATTTTATGAAGCTTTTGGCATTACCGTATTGTGGATCATGCCTGCCTCACTTATTGTGGGCATTTTGAGTGGGATATTATTAAGTTATTTGGATGGGTTAGTGTTTAAACAAAAGTAGTGAAAGATCTCACAAAACCTCAGATAGCCTACGAAGACACAAAGTCGACAAGGTACTTTTCTTAGTGTTCAGAGTGTCTTTTTGGGATAAAATAGTAACGAAAGAACTGAATGACATCAAATTTAAATAAATAAAAAATAATACTTTTTACAATGATACAAATGCGTAAAAGCAAAGTGCTTCAAAAATTGAGGTCAGGCCAGGTAAGCAGTTGCTTCAAAATAAATTTATCCGATGCGAAATCATGCGAAATAGCAGCCATTGCAGGGTTTGATTGTGTATGGGTTGACCAGGAACATATCGGGCAGGACTGGTCAATCATTGCCGCCGACATCTGGGCCACAAAAGCCCATGATACAGATATCCTGGTTCGTGTCTCAAGAGGCGGATACAGTGATTATATCAAGCCACTGGAGTTAGATGCTACTGGCATTATGGTGCCTCATATTATGAATCTGGAAGACGCAAAGCGGGTTATTCACATGACACGTTTCCATCCAGTAGGACGAAGGCCCATTGATGGAGGCAATGCAGATGGATCCTATGATGCCCTCGATTTTCATGAATATCTCAAACAGGCCAATGAACAACGATTTGTTGTGCTGCAAATTGAGGATCCCGAACCACTTGATGATCTTGAAGCCATTGCCAAATTGGATGGCTTTGATATGCTTTTCTTTGGTCCGGGGGACTTTAGCCAGGGAATCGGAGCTCCAGGCGAATGGACGCATCCTATGCTTATTGAAACCAGGAAAAGAGTTGCACAGGTAGCTAATCAATATGGCAAATTTGCCGGAACAGTCGGAAGCCCGGCTAATCTTGATGAATTGATCGCAATGGGATACCATTTTGTAAGCACAGGAGCTGACGTGGTTGGGCTCAGCAATTATTGTAAACAATTGGTTCAGTCTTTCGATAAAAAAGAAAGTGATACAAAAAGTAATTCTTATCTCGATAATCAGAAGTTGTAAAATGAACAAAAGAAGATTAGGCAACACCTCTATAGAAGTTTCAGAAATCGCTTTTGGCGGCGTTGAAATCGGGTTGCCTTATGGTATAGGAATACAGAGTGAGAAAGATATGCTCACTGAAAAAGAAGCTATTGATTTACTTCATGCCTCGTTAGAAGCCGGGATCAATTTTTATGATACAGCGAGAATGTATGGAAATAGTGAAGCTATAATGGGCAAAGCATTCGTGGCCAAACGAAATAACGTAATACTATCTACCAAGTGCCGGCATTTTCGCAATAAGGATGGCCATATGCTCCCCGATAAAGATCTGAAGAAACACATTGAAGATTCTTTAAGAGAAAGCCTCGATGCTTTACAAACAGATTATGTAGATGTGTTCATGCTGCACCAGGCAGACGAAGAAATATTGGACAATGAAATCATCTCAGTTACTTTTAGCGATATCAGGGATAGAGGTATTACAAGGGCCATTGGCGCTTCTACCTACAGCGTTGAGGAGACCAGGAAGGCTATTTTTTCAGGGATTTGGGATGTGGTTCAACTACCCTTTAACCTGATGGATCAAAGACAACAAGCTCTTTTTGATTTTGCTGCAGAGAAAGGGACAGGTATCGTGGTGAGGTCAGTATTGCTTAAAGGATTATTGAGTGACAGGGGCAAAGTACTTCATCCAGCTTTAAAGGAAGTACAAGATCATATAAAAGATTATGACAGTTTGCTTGACGATAATTTCTCCGATCTGCCTTCACTGGCTGTAAAGTTTGCGTTGTCATTTTCACAGGTATCATCTGTATTGATCGGAAT
>JBDTIC010000256.1:0-3646 GCA_039936595.1 Ginsengibacter sp.
CTAAGCCCACTTGAAGCCAGAGATTTTGTGGATGCTATTGGACATCCATTAATAGGCTGGTATTTTGACATTGGCAACATTCCCCGATATGGTTGGGCGAAGGACTGGATTGAGGTGCTGGATCAACGGATCTTTAAGTTACATATGAAGGCATTTAGCCGGCAAAAGATGAATAATGAAGGCCTTTGGAAAGGTTTCGATGTTAAACTTTTGGAGGGAGATATTAACTGGCCAGAGGTCATGCAGGCCCTAAAAAGCATTAATTATAAAGGCCAATGGCTAAGAGTAGAGATGAAAGGAGGGGATAGAAATTATCTTAAAGACCTTTCTGAACGAATGGACAAGATAATCGCAATGTAAATTTGCTTGCAGTTTAGTGTCGTATTTCATTATCGATTGATAATGACCGGTCATCTTTCATGATGGAAGACAAAATCTACAGTCAAATTGCTATTCAACTTATTCTCGTTAATAAAAGAGAATGATAAAAGTCACCAGGGGTGCACTTATCACAGGCTTTTTGATGCAGCAACTTCGTTTTAAATTGATGGCAATCTTGTCTGCACTGCGGCGTTGCAGAAATGCCGGTACAATTACATGTTGATGCAATTTATTTGTTTCCCGCATTATCTGGTGTATCGAACTGGAGATTGGTAAAGTATTTGAAGATGCGCGGTGGTTTTGAAACAGGCATTAAATGGGGAACAACAAGTTCAGTCAAGCCATGATTCATTTTGGTTTGAGATGAATTGGAGAGCTTACGCTAAGAGCATTATTAAAGTAATAAAAACGAGCTACACAATCGTCAATTAAATAATCCTGAGTCCATTAGTCAATTTTATCCATCCACAAAAGCAACTCATAAACGATCTGTCACTACTTCTCGCAATCAGTGCCTCTAAAGTCTGATGCCATTGATTTCAAAACAAAGGCAGGTAATTAATGGATGGTTTTCACAAAATAATCTCTATGTGAATTATACTAACTATCGGGTGAGAATTTGGGTTGGAGTCAAATTGAGCTCGGGCTCAAATATGCTTGACCACTATTGGGGCTAGTAGATTACACAGATCTTTGCTAACCTGCATTGCGACAGTCACAATAAATTTGTTACACGAATTTATCCTGCGTAGATTATAAAACAAAATAGATGGCTCTTGATATTGCATCAGTGTGAATAAACTTCCAAAGCTTTATAATGAATACCTTCTCATCAAATATTTTTATTTTGTTAAAAAAAATTACTTTATATTTGATTTAACACTTCTTTAAAAAGGGACACCCAAAGTATTAAATTGACCTTTTTACCCCAAATAAGATTTCTACACTAAAACTCGAATACAAAAATTAAAAAATCGCCCGAATTTTATTCTTCCGATTAAATATTAAGTTGCTTGCGTTCTCTGTTTACGTTCAAAACTTTCTTTTTTACCTTATTAATTCTAATAATGAACTACACCTGCTTTACTCATCATAAAAATTTTATTAAAATGCCTCACCAATTTACTAATTTGTTCAAAAAGCTAGTTGCCAATCACACTGTGGGAATTAGATGTGTTGTTTTATTTTTATTAGTAATTCCCGCAGTTCAGGCGCTGTTTGCGTTACCTGTTAAATCCAATCCCATCAGCACCGAAAAAACTTTGCTGAATAATTACTCCGCTTTAAAAAATGCCAATATAGTTACAGGCCAGGTTACCAACTCCAAAGGTGAAGGTTTAGTAGGAGTAAGTGTTACTGTCAAAGGGGCGACTACCGGCACCTCTACGGACGCAAGTGGAAATTATTCGATTGATGTTCCCGCAAATGGCACGCTGGTGTTTTCCTATGTGGGGTTTGCAACGAAAGAAATGCCGGTGAATGGGCGTAAAACTATTAGTATTTTGCTAAATGCGGAATCAACCGCCTTAAGTGAAGTAGTAGTTACTGGTTACTCAACGCAAAGAAAGAAAGATATTACAGGGTCAGTTACAGTAGTAGATGTTAAACAATTGGAGGAAACTCCTGCATCAAATTTTGGAGAGCAATTACAGGGAAAAGCTGCAGGGGTAGTTGTTGGTGCACAAGGTGCGCCTGGTTCTCCCACAATGATACGCATACGTGGTATAGGAACTGTAAATAATAATGGACCACTTTATATTATTGACGGAGTATCTACCCGTAATCAAGACTTAAATTCCATCAATCCTAATGATATCGAATCAATGCAGATCTTAAAGGATGCTTCTTCAGCATCCATTTACGGTGCTCAAGCCTCTAATGGAGTAATTATTATTACTACCAGAAAAGGTAAGTTAGGTCGCCCTGTACTAACTTATGATGCTTATTATTCTATTGCAACTGCTCCACAATTTGTGAAAGTATTAAATTCTCGGGATCGGGTTAATACTCAGTGGGAATCAATGAAGAATGCGGCTGATATTCGTGGCACTTCCACTGTTCCTTCTCATCCTCAGTTCGGGAAGGGAGAAACTCCAGTCTTTCCCAAATATGTTATACCTACAGGAAGCAATGGCCCGTTTACCGTAGATGATTGGGCCGAAAGTAATCGCATAGCTGAATTTTCTGAAGGAACTGATTGGTACAATGCATTGACTCAAAAGGCACCTACTCAAAGTCATAATCTCACGTTTTCTGGCGCTAACGCTACTGCCCAGTACCTATTGGGTCTGAGTTACTATAACCAGGAAGGAACCTATAAATACACTAATTATGACCGATATACATTGCGTTCCAACACACAATTTAATGTCCGTAAATGGTTACGTACCGGTGAAAATTTTTCATTGTCTTTTTCTGGTGCAAATCGCCCAACCGGCCAGGATGAAAGTAATCCAATGATAACAAGCCTGAAAACAGCACCTTGGGTTCCGTTATATGATATAACTGGAAGATTTTCCGGCACTAAGGCTAATGGGTCAGGTAATGATGTCAATCCTTTAGCCCGATTATACCGAACAAAAGATAACAAGAATACTGATCTTCGTCTTTTCGGCAATTATTTTGTTGAGGCTGATTTAAGTTCCGATTTAAAATTTCGTACTAGTTTTGGTTTAGATCATATAAGGTCTAACTCCTACGCCATGAGTAAAAAGTTTCCTGAAGCTGCAGAGGGAGCATCCCGTAATAGTTTTACTCAAAGTGCCAATTACAATTCCCGCTATGTTTGGACTAACACCTTGAACTATAAAAAGACTTTTAATGAGAATCATAATCTGCAAGTATTGATTGGCAGCGAGTTTATAGGAGATGGTAATGGACGAAGTATGTCCGCCATTCGTTATGATTATCTTTTTGAGGATAATGTCAATACCTGGACTTTAACCAACGGGGGTACTAAGGATATGTCGAATAGCTCCTCATTTAACGGCAAAGTAAATATGTTTGGACTTTTCGCCAGAGCGGATTATGCATATAAGGATCGTTATTTATTAACAGCCATCACTCGTCGTGATGGATCGTCCCGCTTTTCAGCTTCTAATCGTTACGGAACCTTTCCTTCGTTATCAGTAGGATGGCGAGCTTCTGAAGAAAATTTCATGGAAGCAAGCTCGTCCTGGTTGAGTGATTTAAAATTTCGTGCAGGATACGGAGTAACTGGGAACTCTGAAATACCCCGGGCTTCTAATTGGGCAACCACGTATGG
>JBDTIC010000257.1:0-4844 GCA_039936595.1 Ginsengibacter sp.
CTTTTAATGAATAACGATCACCTTCTGTTGTCATCACCTGCACTACATCACCAATATTTACCAGCATTTTTTCAGCAAGTGCTTTTCCTAAAATAATACTGTTAGAAATATTTTTTAGATCGGAAGCTTTTCCCTGCGTTATATAATCTGAAAAATGAAAAAGGCGGCTTTCTTCCTCTACTTCTATACCGTTAACTATTCCGTTGATATCAATAACTCCATTATTAAAAAAAACCTGCGCGGTAATACGGGGCGCAAAGCCCAGTACCCGATCATCTTTTTTCAGGGATTCCATAATGAATCCACTATTATAAATTTCCATACGGGCACCGGAAGGTTTTAATGAGCTGATGAAATTGTAGGTATTTTTGTATTTCTCAGATTCATTTACAGGCTGCCTGGCATTGGGTTGTATTTCATTGTACAATCTTACATGTGGTGTGCGGTTGAGCATCAGGCCATCCAATAAATCATTCAGCCCGGTCATAAAACCAAGCATAGCTATGAACATTCCGACACCGAACATCACGCCAAAGGCGGCTACCAGTGACTGTTTCCTTCTCGCAAGTAATAGAGATTTTGCAATATTTAGTAATAACTTTAATTGCATTATTGAGGCTTGAAGATAATATCACTTGGAGAAAGCCCATTGATGATTTCGACCTTCTGATAATCCTTAAGCCCGGTAGTCACTTTCTTCATTTTATCTTTTCCAACCATAACTAAAGAATCATTTATTAGATAAGTCCTGGGTATAGTGAGAGCATCTTTCTTTATTTGAATAATAATATTTGCTTCTGCAGTGAGGTTAGGATATAAAACAGGTGGTTGTTTTACAAACTTAGCTTCTACGGTGAATGATTTGCTTCTTTCATTCATTAAGGGTATTATTTTAGAGACTTTTGCCTCAAACACTTCTCCTTTATAGCTATCCATTGTAAGCAGTACTATTTGCCCTAATTTAATTTTTGCAATATCATACTCATCAATCTGCATCTCTAATAAAAAAACGGCAGCGTCGCCAATGATGGCCAATGGCATTTGTGGGTTTATCATTTCGCCCTGTTCTTTTATTAATGAATACACTTTGCCGTCCATCTCACTTTTAATGACAAAATCACTTTCCTTGTATTGGGTGATAGAGAGATTATTTTTTGCCTGTTTCGCATTAAATTCAAGTTGCTTCAATAAATCTTTGTACCTTAACTTTGCGGACTCAAGCATATTTTTAGAATTTGTGTAGGCCAGTTCACGTTGTTCTACTTCCATTCTGGTACCGATCTTTTCGTTCCATAAGCTCATTTGTCGTTCATACAACAATGAATCATTGCTACTTTTATCCTGTGCGAGTGCAATACTGTTTTTTGCATCAACTAATTTTTCCCTGTTGGAGTTTACGTCGGCATACCCCGCGGCAAGGCTTGCATTTTCCCTATTGATGGTGGAGCTTTTATCCATAATCTGCATCAGCGGATCGCCTTTCTTAACCAAATCATTTTCTGTTACGAATATTTTATTGATGATACCATTAACAGTAGCAAACACCTGGTATTGATTATCTGTTTTAACAATGGCGGAAGCATATACCGATTCGGTGATGGTTTCAGTAATGGGTTTTGTGTTTTCAGTCTTATTGTTACACGCAAAAAAAAGAACACTACATACTATCGGTGCTATTGAAATTCTCATCCTAAATTGTTTACTTTTTTTGACAGATCGTGTGATACCTTACTAATTCCCACAAAATACACTTATCAACATTTCCTCTCTTTTCTTATCAATTCATACAATCTGTCAACGTCTTCTTTTGTACACAATGATGTTCCGGCATTTAATGTAGCTGCAGTGCCGCATGCAACGCCATATTGCAAAGCTTCCAGCAGGCTTTTACCCTGAGAAATATAAAGTACAAGACCACCTACCATACTATCCCCCGCACCAACAGTGGTCTGTCCTTTTACGATAGGAGCTTCAATTTTATATGTGGAATCCCGGCTGATCAGCATAGCGCCAAGCGCGCCCATTGACACCACTACAACTTCGCAGTTTCCTTTCAGAATCAATTCTTTTGAAAAAAGCTCTATTTCAATCATATCTAATTCTTCCTTCCCCACCAGGTTACTGAGTTCTCCTAGATTTGGTTTTATCAGGTAAACTCCCTCCTTTACAGCAAGACGAAGCGATTCCCCGGAGCTATCAACAATTAATTTCCTCTTTTGTCTTTTAGCAATTTTTGCTATTTTGGCAAGTATGTCTGCCGGAATCCCGGGTGGTAAACTTCCACTGGCAACAATAAACTGTGATGAACTTTCCTCTATTGTCTGTAAGCACCGTTGCCATTCCTCTTCGGATAATTCTTGCCCTGGCATTCCAAAACGGTACTGTTGATTGGTAGCAATATCCAAAACAATCATGTTCTCCCTTGTATGCTGTTTGGTTTCAATATTCAGCTCCGGTATATCTTCCTGCTTCAAAAGGATATTTAAAAACTTTCCGGAATATCCTCCGGACGGATAAACCGCAATCGCTTCACCTCCAAGTTTTTTTATGGCTCTTGCGACATTGATGCCGCCGCCGCCAGGCTCAAAAACCGGTGGTGTACACCTTAATTTTTTTTCCGGTTTAAGCGCACTTATGGTAGTACTCTTATCAATACATGGGTTAAAAGTAATAGTAATAATGTCTGTCATCGTGCCGGTTCTTAAGTAATATCTCTAAAAAAAGGAAATTATTCATGCAGGGAAAGTTCATTTAAACTGCCCGCGCCGATGTGCATAGCATCCATTTTGGCAGCCAACTGTAAATGTATTTTTTTCTTCTCACGCAGCCATCCAATTTCCATTTGTTTTAAAAATTGCCTTTCATTTTCATCCAAATCGTCTGTCCTAATAATTTGCAACAGTGTTGTATTCGTGCATTTAATATGAAAATCTCCGAACAAAAATAGGCATTCACTTAATTCTTTCTCATCAAATAAAATGCTTTGCTGCTTAACAAGGTAAGGTTTAAGAAATGGAAGATTATAATAAATATCTTCCATACATTTTCGAATATTATTCAAAGCCTCTTCATCCTGGCGACCGGACATTGACTGTAATTCATAAAGCGTATAATGAATGAATCTTTTGATAGATTCCATGGTTAATTGATTTGGCAATTTGGCTATAATTTCTCTTTGGTCATTGAAGAAATTATAGTCTGGGTCAATGAACTCCTTGCTAAGTTCTTTCCAATATCCTAATTCCCTTTCCAACATATTCAGATAATTAACAAGATCATTCCCGGAAGATTTTTCTGCAGATTCATTTACTTTTTTTAATTGTAGTTGAAAATCATGAATGATACCCAAATATCCATATATTTTTTTCATTCTTTTGGTAGTATGATACGACAGGCCATCTTCAGATTCCATACTTAGCAGATGAAGGAAAACTTTGAGTTTCCTTACTTCTCTTCTAAACCTGCGAATATCTTCAGCGTCAAAATTAGTAATGGCTTTGTGAAAAGACTCTTTAATATTTTTAAAACTGTTCTTAATAAATTCACTCATTTCTTTTTGTTTCATAAAATATTTTTTAAACCGGAATCAATAATAATTGAACTTTCAAAAGCGGTGCTGAATAAGCAATTCATAAAGTTTCATGAGAATGAAACTAAGTGCATCTTTAAATAAAAAAAAACCAAATATGACCAATAATATGGTCATCAGCCAGGCGAATTGCTTATCAATTTTGATCCGGCTAAATTTATGGTTCAATGTTTCCATTTTCTTCCAAATTGGCTAATCCCAAATTAATCCGATAATTGAGAGGTTTTTATGATTTTGGTCATTAAAAAACATGATACCACACTTTGCTGAGTGACATCTCAAACCTTCAGTGGTTTATAGAGGTGCATGATGAGTAAGCCTTTTTATCCTGGCATTTAAAGAGGTAATATTTTCCTTTTCTACCTGGTCTATTGCTAATTCAAAATCTTTAATATAGAAATTGTCTCCTTCAGCTATTTCATAAAGCGCCTGGATGGAATTAATTCTGACTCTTTTACTTTCTTCTCTGTCTAAAGCCCATCCTGTTAATCTTTGCCACACTATTTCTTTTTCGTTAGCAGTTAAATTTAATCTTGGAACCAGTAGAGCAAAGTGCCCTTTCAGTCTCTTCTCTTTTACCGTGCAACATAAATCCATAAGATCTGATTTATGCTTAAAAAGGTAAGATGGATACTTCAGCGTAATTTTTTCTATGGCATCGGCGGCCCGCATTCTTACCATTCTATCCTTGTAAGACAGACATTTAAAAAGTTCATCGAAATCATCGTCATTCCTGACTTTTAAAACTGCGTCATTACTTCTCCCGGCAGAACGCGGTTCACTCCCGGATAATAATTTTACAAATTGTATCATATTCTTTTATTTGCCGGTTTATTCAAATTGTTTAGTAGCGCTAAGATTTTAACTATTAATTTCTGTTTATGGGAATTGCTGTTTTCCGTAATTATGCCATAGCCTTCAAAGATAATTCTGCCTTATTGATGTTTTCAATCCCTTTCAGCAGCGCATCATGATTAAAGGAAATACTATCAATACCTTTCTCAACCAGGAACCTGGCAAACTCAGGCAGGTCGCTGGGTGCCTGGCCACATAAGCCAATTTTCACTCCGGCTTCATTTGCCTTTCTGATTACAGTAGCTATCATTTCCTTCGGCGCTTCATCCTGCTCACTGAATAAATTACTTACAATCGCGGAATCCCTGTCAATTCCCAGTGTTAGCTGGGTAAGGTCATTGGAACCTATAGAAAAACCATCAAATATTTCTGCAAATTTTTCTGCCAGTATCACGTTGCT
>JBDTIC010000258.1:0-7419 GCA_039936595.1 Ginsengibacter sp.
GGATAAGGACAAGGTAAAGGTGGTACCTAAGAGTGAATTATTTGAAAAAAAATAGGTTATTTATCGTTTTATATTTTATAATAGTCTGAATCTAAACTGGTAAGATATAGGGATAGGTATAAAAAAAGGTGCTTTTTAAGGCACCTTAATAATAATTTGTATCTATTGTTTGGAATCCTGTTTTGCAGGAGGTTGTGTCTCCACACGTTGTGCAGGATTAAAATATCTGATACTACTACTGCCTGATCCGTTCGGCCTTTGTTGCTGTGAATTAGAAAGTTCTCGTTTTTGATTATTTGCTGCAGGAGGCAATGTTTCTCTATGTGTGCTGTAACCTCTCTCGTTTGTTTGGCTGTTCGAACTGTTATTAATATTAGCCGAAGGAGGATTTTTAAATTCTCTTACCGGTCTTTGGGGAGGATTGTTTTGGCGCTGGTTATTTAATGGGCTTGTTACTGCCGGTGGTCGGCTTGCAGGCTGTTCATTATTTATTTGTGGTTGTGACGAATTAGGGAATGTTCTCGAATTTCTATTATTGATGATATCGTTACTATTCCTTTGTGGACTTATAGCCGGATTATTAACTTTAGGCTGTTCATTATTTATTTGCGGCTGCGATGAATTAGGGAGTGTTCTGGAGTTTCTATTGTTAATAATATCATTACTGTTCCTTTGTTGAATTGTAGCCGGATTACTAGCTTTAGGCTGTTCATTTACCTGTGGCTGCGATGAATTAGGGAATGTTCTTGAATTTCTATTGTTTATTATATCATTACTGCTCCGTTGCTCCCCCGCAGCCGGATTATTATTTAAAGGATTTTCATTTCTGTTTATTTGAGGTTTTTGATCACTTGGAAATACCCTCGTAGGTGCGGAAGATCCATTATTCAGATTACCTTCATTTTGGCGATTGCCCTCAAACGAATTACTGTTGGAAACTTTTGCGGGTTTTGTATTCACAGAATTGGCAGATTCCTGCTTTACGGCTGGCCTGTAAACCCTGATCGAATTATTAGTAATTTGCGTAGCACCAGGTTTATTAGTTTCTACTACATTGAATTCCCTTATTCTGCTGCGGGTTACGCCTTCTACTTCTTTCACAGATGGCCCGGGATTATAGGACCCGCGGTATCTGTTATTATTGTTGTTGTTATTATTTACTGTCGTATTATTATTTATGATAGTGGTATTATTAATAATAGTAACATTCCTCGAGTTGTTTACATAATAATTATTAATACGTGGACTACTAATATGGCGACTTGGTACAAACGCCCAATCATTATAAGGGATAGAACCTAAAGACATATTGCCACCCATTTGTGGTCCAAGTGGAGCCCATCCATAATAATCCCCACCACCCCGCCATGAAACCCATGCAGGCGCCCATTCATACCCCGGAACCCACATCCATCCATACATTCTGTCATTCATCCAGCGACCATAGTGAAATGGCGCCCACCCCCAACTGTAGTTAGACAGCCAGGTCCATCCATAACTGGTATAGACCCAATGGCCATTGCTATAATACGGCCTGAAATCAGGTACACCGGGTCGCCACACATAGCCGTAGCCCTGGTAACTCATCCAACTACCATAAGGACTTAGATCGTCATAAAATTGTTGATAAGAAATCTCGTCCTGGCGGCCTGAGTAATTTTGATACCCATCATCACTGGTGTAGTACCTGGACCCTGTGCAGGAGCCAAAGACTGTAAGAGCGGTCAGAATTAAAAATTGATATATATATTTCATGATTATTGTTTGATACATAGACTTGTAAAAACTATGGCAAGTTCAATGCCTGATTAATATTTTTAGTTGTTTAACGCGGAATTAACTTTGATAATTTAGGCGAAAATTGGTAAACTTAAGAAATATGCAAACAAAAGTTTATCGGAAGTTGGTTTCGGCTAATCATACTATCAATAATTTGAATGAGCCTGATGTTTTACGAAAGACAAATTCAAAATGAAATAATCATGGGGCTGTTGGAGGAAATAAAAGGTAAGTGGTGGACTAAGCTATCTATGCCGAATAAGGATGCACCAATAAAAAATCAAGAATACCTGTTTCAAAAAATAGATTCGCGGGTATTTTAATACGCGAATCCCAAATAATTTGTAAATTTACCCCCTTAAATAACTGTATAGCAACCTGAACTGATTTTCACTAAAAAAAACAATGTTTATGTATCTGACTACCAATGAATATCGGCGGCGACATATAAATACACCTATGGTGACTATGTCCCCGAATCCGTTATGTCCAGAAAGAAAACACCGCACCAATTTAAAAAATTTTATTCCTGGTGTGAAGATGACGGCAATTATTCTTCTTGCATCCAGTTTTACTGCGTGTGCCGAAGGTTTGACAGCTAAAACAGCCTTTGCGGCGGAAAAGATGGAAAGGATTTTTGAAGTGCCCAACCGGCTTTACGAAAATATAACTTCTGCGCCGGTTGCTGTTATTACCGGTAGGGTAACAGATGGGGAAGGACATCCTTTGCCAGGTGTATCGGTAATTGTGAAAGGAACACAGCAAGGTACCAGTACTGATGCGGATGGCAATTTTTCTATAAATGCCAATCCGGGAGATATGGTGGAATTTACAATGGTGGGATATCAGCAAAAGAATGTATCAATCGGGCAAAGTAAAATTCTTACTATAGTAATGGACATCGAAGCAACTTTGGACAATGAAGTAGTTGTGGTGGGATATGGAACGCAAAAAAAAGCAAACCTGACCGGCGCTGTTGACCAGGTCGGCAGTGAGGTTTTCGATAATCGTCCCGTGCCTAATATTACGCAAGCGCTCCAGGGAGTTATGCCTAACCTTAATATCACCTTAGCCGACGGTAAACCATACCGGGATGCTGATTACAATATTCGCGGAACGGGCTCGATTGGCCAGGGTGGAAGTGCCTTGATCCTGATCGATGGTGTTGAGGGAGATCCTTCTACGCTTAATCCAAACGATATCGCAACCGTATCTATCCTGAAGGATGCGTCCTCAGCGGCTGTATATGGTGCTCGTGGAGCTTTTGGTGTTGTTTTAATTACCACCAAGAATCCGGGAAGAGGAAAGGCATCGGTTACCTACAATGGAAATGTTTCTTTTAAATCACCTACAGTGGTACCGGACCTGGTCACTGATCCAATCGTATATACAAATATGTTTGTTGAAGCTTATTCGGCCTATTATGACTATACCAGAACACCAGTTGCTTTTCACACAGCATTGCCCTACTCTCAAGACTGGTATAACGAGCTATTAAAGCATACACCCGGATCTGGATTACCTGACGTGACGACAGATGATAAAGGTAATTATCAGTATTTCGGTAGTACTGACTGGATGCACTTATTATACAAGGATCAATTATTACAACATGACCATAACGTAACCGTACAAGGGGGTAATGACAAAGCAGCATTTTTGGTTTCAGGACGTTATTATAAACAGGAGGGTTTATTTAGATATAATAGTGATGATTATACAGGAGTAAACCTGCGCGCCAAGGGATCAGCACAAATATTTAGTTGGTTAAATGTTGACAATAATTTTAGTTTTTCAAATGATCACTATTTTTTCCCAACAACGATAAGCAATGGTACGGTCTGGTATAGTATGGGAAGTGATAGTCAGCCAATGAGCACCATGTTTAATCCCGACGGAACTTTGACCCAGGGTGCTGCTTATGGTGTTGGAGATCTTTGGTATGGTAAGAACGGAATACGTACCAAAAAAAGAACACTTACTAATACAACTTCATTTAAGGCTTCTTTTTTCGGAAATCAATTTAGGGTAAGAGGGGATTATACTTTTCGTAATACAGATTTTAATGAGTTGACTAAAAGAGTCCCGGTACCTTTCAGTTCGAAAGAAGGAGTAATTTCCTATTTGGGCGCAGCCACTAATGATTTGACAGAAACGAACAGAGGGACAGATTATCTTGCTGCTAACTTGTATATGGAGTATGAAAAAACATTTGGTGGAAGTCATTATTTCAAAGGATTACTGGGTTATAATTACGAACAATCCGTTTTTAATTCCCTTGCTTCCTTCCGGAATGGGTTAATTTTTCCAGATGCAGAAAGCCTGAGTCTTGCGAGTGGGGGAAGCGTAAAAATTGATAATAGCTATAATAAATGGCGCATCGCGGGCAGTTTTTTCAGATTTAATTATAATTATAAAGAGCGATATTTACTGGAAGTCAATGGTAGATTAGATGGCTCTTCAAAATTTCCTGTAAATGAACAAGTTGGATTTTTCCCATCGGTATCCGGTGCGTGGCGACTTAGCAAAGAATCTTTTTGGAAGGTAGATCAAAAAGCGATTTCTAATTTGAAAATAAGAGGTTCCTATGGCTCTTTAGGTAATGGTAATGTATCGCCTTATTCTTTTATGGAGTTATTCAATATTCAAACGATGGCAAGGTTGATAAGCGGGCAACTGCAACAGGCTACTTCTGTGCCACCGGTTATTCCGGATGGATTGACGTGGGAAACCGCGACTACAGGAAACATTGGATTAGATTTGGGATTGTTAAATAACAGATTGGAGTTTACTGGTGATGCTTACGTCCGCAAGACCAAAAATATGTTTGCTACAGGTGTTGATCTTCCTGGTGTTTTTGGGGCATCAGCTCCAAGAGGTAATTACGCCGACCTGACTACAAGGGGATGGGAAATGAGTTTAGGCTGGAGAGATCAATTTATATTAGGACAAAAGCCATTTAGGTATAACGTAAAAGCTACTTTATCTGATTATAACTCTATTGTTGATAAATACACCAACGTAGATAAAAATTTGGGAGCCGTAAGTAATGTTAATACTCCTTTTTATACGGGGATGACCTTAGGTGAACTATGGGGATTTGAGACAGAAGGCTTTTTTACTTCAGCGGAGGATATTAAAAAACATGCTTCTCAAAACAGATTTACACCTTCGGCTACAAAATTATGGCTCCCTGGAGATATTAAATTTAAAGATTTAAATGGCGATGGTGACATTAATACAGGGGAAAACCGGGTTGATAACCATGGAGACAGAAAAATCATCGGGAATATTGCACCCAGATATGCATTTAGCCTGAATGTAGGTGGTGAATGGAATGGTTTCTTTGTATCGGTGTTCCTTCAGGGCATAGGGAAACAGAATTACTGGCCGGGGAATGATAATTTATACTTTTGGGGACAGTATAACCGGCCATACAACTCGATTCCAAAATCCATGTTGGGTAATATCTGGAGCGAAGAAAACCCCAACACTTATTTTCCGAGATATAGAGGGTACGTTGCATTACTGGGCACTGACAGAGAGCTTTCTGTGATACAAACCAAATACCTGCAAAATGTAGCTTACGTCCGGCTGAAAAATTTACAGGTAGGTTATAACTTTACGGCCGTTTGGATCAAGTCTATTGGTTTAAAATCTGCAAGGGTGTATGCTTCCGGTGAAAATTTGTGGAGTTGGTCGCCAATGTACAGGCATACTAAAGATATTGACGTAGCTGGTATTTATGGCCCGGATCAGGATGCAACAGCCTCTTCAGACATAGAAGGGGGAAAGGATGATCATATTGCGGGTGGTGCTAATGTGTATAATTATCCCATTTTGAAAAGTATTAGTTTCGGTTTATCGTTGACTTTCTAAAATTTAAGTAATGAATAAAATATCTATTATACTAATTTTCATCCTGAGTTCGGTTTTCTATTCATGCAGCTTGAAAGAGGTTCCGAAAGCAGATGTAGATAAAAGTACAATTTTCAGTTCTGAACAAGGGCTGAAGATTTATTCCAACTCATTTTATAATGCATTTCCATCAAGCGGTATTTTACACAATGGTGGGACTTCTTATTATCTTTTTACCAATGGAATTCCCAATATCGTGACACCCAATGGCCTTGATCCTGATAATGCGGGCGGCTGGTCATGGGGTCAATTAAGGAATATTAATTTTTTCATTGATAATTGTAATAGCAATGAAGTGCCATTAGCTATCCGGAACAATTATATAGGCATAGCCAGGTTTTTTAGAGCTTATTTCTATTATAATATGATGAAAAGTTTTGGAGATATACCCTGGATCGATCATGCATTGGATGTAAAAGATTCCTTAATATATGCAACTCAAGATAAGCGTACTTTAATTGTGGACAAAATAAAGGAAGATTTAGATTTTGCCATTGCAAATATCAGCAACCAAAAAGACGCATCCGCTTCTACCATTACCTCTACTGTTGCGGCTGCATTTAAATCCCGGGTTTGTCTGTGGGAAGGAACATTCAGAAAGTATCATGATGAAGCAGGACTTGCGTCGTCTGCGAACGATTGGTTCAATGAAGCAATTTCTGCCGCTCAGTATGTAATGGATGCCGGTTACTCGATATGTATGGGAGGAGGTGTTGATAATTCATATAGGGCACTATTTACATCTAAAAATCCTATCAGTTCGGAGGTCCTTTATGCTGTGACTTTTGACCGGTCTCTCGGCATAGTGAGTGCTTTGAATCACAGATGGACTTCTGTAACCTATGGAGGTGCTGCCTGGCCAACCCGTTCATTTATTAAAACATACCTTATGCGTGATGGGGAGTATTTTATGGACCAACCGGGCGCTGAAACGATGTCTTATACTGCTGAGACGAAAAATCGGGATACCAGGCTCGCTCAGACTATAATAACTCCCGGGTTTACCAGAGTAAATAACGGGCAGAAGATCAATACCCCCCCGAATTTTGCATTCGCTAATAACGGATACCAGATCATTAAATTTTTAGTGGATGATATCTCTTTGGATAAGATTGATAACAATGAAAATAACTCAATATTATTTAGATACGCTGAAGTTTTACTTAATTACGCAGAGGCAAAAGCCGAATTAGAGACTCTAACGGATCAAGATTGGAGTAAGACAATTGGTGTGTTAAGAGCCAGGGGAGGTGTTACAGGAGGATTGAGTCAAAAACCTACAAAAACTGACAACTATTTACGTCAGAGGTTCTTTCCCAACATCACCGATCCATCTATTTTAGAAATTCGTAGAGAGAGAGGCGTAGAACTTAGTCTTGAAGGATTTGGTTTTGATGATGTGAAGCGTTGGAAAGTGGGAGAATTATTAACCAAGCCCTATGATGGAATTTATATTCCCGCATTTGATGTTCCTTACGATGTGAATGAAGACGGAATATTGGATGTTGTATTTACCAAAAATCTCAATCCTGCCAATAAGATACCCGGTGTCTATTATTTTTATGTCGGCGAATTATTAAGTAATGGAGCTGTGAATAATAATCAGTTGGCTCCGGATGGACATACTATACTTGCACTTAGTCAAAATCCGAAAGTTTGGAATGACCGGAATTACTTCAACCCTATTCCGACTTCGGTGATACAGTTGAATCCTAATCTTAA